>CAYGTA010000157.1:6197-9791 GCA_964352605.1 uncultured bacterium
GCAAGCAAAACGGTCATAACAGCGAGTAGTGAGAGTAAGTTTCGTTTCATACAAGCTCCTCCTTGAGCCCTGGATTTATAATATAGAACGAAACGCGCTTCAAGCCAGCTAAAAAATCCACAGGTTCAACATGAACCTCTTTTGGGACATTTATTACAACAGGTGCAAAATTTAGTATGCCTTTAATACCTGCAGCCACCAAATCATCAGCTGCGGCTTGGGCGGCAGCTTGAGGAACTGTCAGAAATCCTATATCAATACCTTTTTCTTTGACGACTTCTGCCATTTTGTCTGTCGCTTGAATCGGCATAGCTCCAACACTTTGCCCCACAACCTCTGGGTTGTTATCAAAGCAAGCCTTTAAACTAAAATCATATTGATCAAAATTAGGGTAATCAGCAATGGCTTGCCCTAAACGACCCATACCTACAATTGCTACATTCCAAGGCCGGTTCAAGCCTAAGATACGGCGTAACTCTCGACGTAAGGTAGGAACCGTGTAACCAGCACCTCGTGTGCCAAAGCGACCAAAGTAGGCTAAGTCTTTTCTAACCTGAAACGCTGAAACTTGCGCTTCTTCTGCTAACTGATCAGAAGATGTATTCTTAATACCTTGGTTTTCTAAGGTAGTTAAGATACGTAAATACGTAACCAAGCGACTGATTGTAGCCGTAGGTATCGTTGACATTATCTAACGAAGCTTTCAATCCCTTGGCTGCTAAGTTGTGCTTGAGCAACACTTAGATTCTCTGGTGAGTAAGGACCTACCAATAACTTAATAAAACCTTGCTCTTCAATATGAACCACAGTATAACCAATACCTTCAACTCGGCCTCTTTGAGGCATTGAAGTTTCAATACTGTTATAAGCACCTATTTGCAAATATCGACCTGAGCTTGCGGTAGGTGGAGGTGTCACACTACCAGCAGCCACCGTAACTGGAGTAGTTTCTGGGGTAGTTACGGGTGTAGCAACTTCTACCGATGCCACAGCTGGCGTTTCAGCAGCAGCCTGCGCAGTGTTGGCACTCACAACAGGTTCAATCGTAGATTCAGGCTCATAGCGATACACAGTTGCATTTGGCTCCAAGCCACTCGAGCTTATTTGGGCTCTTACTTGTTCTGCTTCAAATTCGGTGTCGTAAGGTCCGACTAATACAATCGATAAGTTGCCTTGGCTTCCTAAGAATACTGGGAATCCTGCGTCTCTAAAGGTTTGTGCACGGTTTTCTGCGTTGGCTGGATTTCCGAATGCACCTACAGATACTCGGTAGGGTGCGGCGGCTGAGCTAGACGCATCAACAGCAACGCTGGGACTGCTTGTGCTTTCTGTACTTGCATTCGTTGCAGTACTTGCTTCTACGGCATTATTTTCTGTCGCCGTATTTTCGCTTGATGCTGCATTATCTTGATCTAAAGTGGGTAAGTCAGGAATAACAGGTGCAATAACTGATTCTGTAGCTTCTGCAACACTATTAGCAACATTAGCAGCAGCATCTGTTACAGCATTTACGGCATCAGAACCTACCTCCGAAGCTGTTTCTGCAGCATTTGCGACGGTTTCTCCTACTTGGTTTGCTGCGTCAGTGGTCGCGTTACCAACAGCAGTTGCTGTGTCTCCGACAACTGGGGGTAAACTCGTTGAATTTGTCGTTGTGGTTGTTTGGTTTACAGAGGGCGCACTGTTTCTAGCAAACGGTAAAAAGGAACCACCGCTCAATAAGGTTGCAATGATTCCTGCTATGACTGCAAGTAAAGCAACACCAATAAGTAAATCAGGCCAATTTCTTCGTATCCATTCCATGCGCTATAGTCTAACCTAAAAATTGTCACTTGTGACAAATGCACATTTATTTTTTCTCATAATTTTCATAGTCTAAATCTAAAGTAAGAAACTTAACACATCACTTTATGTATATTAGCGCCTTGACACAATTTACAGTTCCAGGAGGCATTGAACCAGCAACTGAGTTGGTTGGTTTTTACTCACCTAAGGTTCAGATACATTTTTGTTTAAGTATTATAGATTAGAGTGATGCTTTCAGCTCAGTGGCTTAGCAAACAAAGTTAGTACTTAAACTAGCAAGCTTAGCTTTTCCAAGCAGTGCCTCCTGTTCGTCTTGCATACTGCATGCAAAGTCTTTTGCTATACTTTGCAAGGTTTAAAAAGATAAAAATGAGGTAAACACATGCAATCAAGTCTAAATAAAATGAATACCACCAAACGAGATGACGCCATTTTCAAACTACTTAACGCCGAGTATGAACGTCAACGTGATGGCCTAGAGCTCATAGCCAGCGAAAATTTCACCAGCAAAGCCGTCATGGAAGCAACCGGCAGCTACTTAACTAACAAATACGCCGAAGGCTACCCCGGCAAACGTTACTACGGAGGCTGTGAAGTTGTTGACGAGGTAGAGCAGTTAGCCATAGACCGAGCCAAAGAGCTATTTGGCTGCCAATGGGCAAATGTTCAACCTCACTCTGGCTCATCTGCCAATCAAGTTATTTTTCATGCTTTACTAAATACTGGAGATACCATTATGGGTTTAGATCTAAACCATGGTGGTCACCTAACCCACGGCAGCCCCGTAAATTTATCAGGCATTCTTTACAATGTTGTATCTTACGGTGTTGATAAAGAAACAGAACAAATAGACTACGAAGCAGCCAGACAACTTGCCCTAGAACATAAACCCAAACTCATTATTTGCGGCGCAACCGCCTACAGTAGAATCATTGACTTTGCAAAATTCAGAGAAATAGCTGATGAAGTGGGCGCTTACCTACTTGCAGATATATCGCACATTTCAGGCCTAATCGCTGCAGGCGTTCACCCTAGTGCATTTCCTCATGCACACGTTGTCATGACAACAACACACAAAAGCTTACGTGGCCCACGTAGCGGCATCATCTTATCCGATGACTTAGACATAGGCAAAAAAATAGACAAAATGATTTTCCCTGGCGCGCAAGGCGGCCCTTTAGAGCATGTTATTGCAGCCAAAGCTATAGCCTTCTTTGAGTGCCTACAACCTGAGTTCAAAACCTACGCAGAGCAAATCGTAAAAAACGCTCGAGCTCTAGCTTCTGCTTTGGAGACTAAGGGTTACCGTATTGTTTCTGGGGGTACCGATAATCATAATTTCTTGCTTGACTTAACACCTAAAAATATTACAGGCAAAAAAGCACAAATTACTTTAGATGAAGCTGGAATTACAGTTAATAAAAATACCATTCCGTTTGAAACCCGTTCTCCGTTTGTAACTTCTGGTATTCGTGTGGGCACTCCAGCAATTACCACACGAGGCTTTACAGAAGAGGAAATGCCTCTTATTGCAGAGCTTATGGATAGAGCCCTTATGGGTGAAGACCCAGCAGTTATTAAATCAGAAGTAATCAAGCTGGCAAGATCACATCCAATGCCTTAAAAAACTTTTATAGAAGTTTCATTTCTATTACAACCCAAAGACTCTGGAGAAGTTTCTTTAGCTTTTAATGATGCATGATCACATAATGTTTCGCATCGCCAAAAATCATGTAATACCAAGTCCGAAAATACAGTTCATAAACTCTCTTATACCAAGTCCGATCA
>CAYGTA010000158.1:0-9755 GCA_964352605.1 uncultured bacterium
CAACGGTCCAAGACCGCGTTTAGTTCTTTAAGGAACTAAACGGAAAGGGTATAAGAAGCTCGAGTTTGCGAATTTCAATGTTGTTTGGAGCTGCAATCGACACATAAAAAATGCAGGACGTGATTTGCGTCCTGCATTTTGATATAACTTTTTAGCTTAGAAGTCGAAGTCGTTAATGTTATCAGGTGTGAAAATGAAAGGTGCACCTAATAGAATTTCTGAACCGTTTACGACTTGTAGTTCACCAAGACGACCTGCCATTACGCTACTGTCGCCAGGGCTTAATTCGCCATCAATAACGGCGCGCATTACGTAAGTTGCTGCGTAACCAAGGTCAATTGGGTTCCATAAAACAACAGACTGTACACAGCCGTCATTTACAAATGGCTTCATTGCGTTTGGTGTAGCTAAACCAACAACTGCAACTTCACCACATAGACCTGCTTGAGTTACTGCGTCTGCACTTGATGGTGTAGCAACACTGGTCATACCTAAAATACCGTCTAGGTCTTCACCGTATTTGTTTATAAGGGTGTTGGCTTGGTTAAAGCTAAGTACTGCGTCTTCTTGTGCTTCTACTGTTTCTAACCATTCCATGTTTGGGTAGCAGGCTTCTTGGTAGGCTTGCATTTCAGCAATCCAGCGTGCTTGGTTAGGTGTTGTGAAAGTACTGGTTACAATACCAAAGCTTGCGTCTTCGCCTTTTTCTGCAACGAGGCTGTCAATCATTGACTTAGCAATGCCGTTAAATTCTGCTTGGTTTACGAACCATTCGCGTGCATCTGGTTCTGAGTTTGCGTCGTAACCAACAACATGAATGCCTTGTTCTAGCGCACTACGAAGTACAGGTGCAATGGCTACAGGGTCATTTGCAGCAAATAAAATACCGTTAATTTCGCCGCCAGCAATGTAGTTTTCAATGACTGCAATTTGGTCATCAATGTTTGCTTCTGTTGGTGCGTCAGTTGTTACCGTTACATTACCTAGTTCTTCAGCTGCTTGTTGTTGCCCTAGGGTTGTTGCTGCAAAGTAGCCAATACCAACGAGTTTAGGTACATCAATGAGCATAATGTCTTGGCCAGCCATATCCATCATGGTGCCAACTTGACCACCGTTGTAGTCCATCATTGCCATTGCGCCGCCGCCAGACTCTGCACCGCAAGCAAGTGGGTTAGTTGCTAAGCTATCAGCACCATCCCACTGGGCTAAGGCCAAACCAAATAATGCTGTCATACATAGTGCTAAAACAAATCTTAATTTCATTTTTTCCCTTTCCAAAATACTTTTTATAGTGTCGTTTTCGTAACTTTTATACCAATACTTTTTGTTTACTCTTTTAAGCTACTGCCACCTCCTTTCAAGATTCACGGCGACGCTGAATAAAGTTATTAACCAGAATCGCAAAAATAAGAACAACGCCTATAACAATAATCACAGCATCACTGGTGACACCTGATAAAGCAAGACCGTTCTTAAGAAGTTGAATAAGTATAAGCCCTATAATGGTGCCAACAATAGTGCCTTTACCCCCAAATATGCTTGTTCCCCCTAGTACTACGGCTGCGATTACATCTAACTCTAAGCCACTACCCATATCGCTACGTGTTGTGGTTACGCGTGAAACAAAGATAACTGCAGCGAGTGCAGACATGACACCTGAGTAAGTGTAAATAGTGAGTAAAACACGGTTAACAGGTATACCTGAAAACTTAGCGCCAACAGGGTTGTTACCAATAGCATAAAGGTAGCGCCCTAGTGTGGTTCGCCTTAAAATAATAATTGAAATAATGCTTGCAATGATAAATAACCAGAGTTGGGTAGGTACGCCTAAAATGCGCTCTTGCCCAAAAATATAAAACCACTCTGGGTAACCTGATACGCTTCTTGCTTGACTGATGCCTTGCGCTAAGCCTCGGTAAAGCGCTAGCGTTGCTAAAGTCATAATGAGAGGGGGAACATCTAGCTTGACTATAAATAAGCCGTTTAGATAGCCTGCCACACCTCCTATAATCAAACATAAGACAATGGCTAAGCCTAAAGGCAAGCCCATAGTCTTCCAGAAAATGCCAAGCATAATGGCACTAACCCCCAAAATAGAACCGACAGATAAGTCTATACCTGCCGTAATAATAATGTAAGTCATGGGCAAAGCAACTAAGCCCACTTCGCTCATAAGACGACCTTGGTTAAGTAGGTTGCTTAAGGTAAAGAAATTATCATTAAGTTGAGCCAAGACAATCATGACAATAATCAAAATGATTAAGAGAATGCCTTCTTGGCTAAACAAAATGTTTCTAATGCGTTTACTGAACACTGATTGGGTATCTGCTGTATTTGAAGCCATCTAAATCATCTGCCTTTTGCGACGAATAAGATCAACAAGTACCGTAACCAAAATGAGTATGCCTTGTACTGCCTGAATCCAGAAGGGAGATACATTCACAAAAATCATGCCAGAGCGAATGGTATTTAACAAAATAGCTGCTAAGGTTGCCCCAATAACCGTACCTTTACCCCCCAAGATACTTACACCACCTACCACCGCTGAGGTAATAATAAAAAGCTCTAAACCTGGGGGTGGAGTTGCCTGAATAACTCTAAGCTGTGTGGCATAAAGAATCGCAGCTAAACCAACAAAAACACCATTTAGCATAAAGACCTGCATGGTAATAAGCTTTTCCGAAAAGCCAGATAATCGTGCAGCTTCAGCGTTACCCCCCAGTGCATAAAAAGAGCGGCCTACGCCACTGTAACGCATCCAAATAGCCGCCAAAATCGTCAGTACAATCATAAAAATAATAGGCATAGGCAAGCCAAAGGGTTTGAACTGCGCTAAATAAAATTCAGCTGGCATATCAGTAACACGTTCACCATTTGTCCATATAATAAGGACACCCTTTAAAATACTTAAAAAACCCAGCGTCACTACAATAGAAGGAACCCGCAAATAAGCAACAATAAAGCCAATAAGCGCCCCTACCATTGCGCCTACAAGCAAAGGAACAAACCAAGCAACCAGTACCGGCGCTCCTGCTACAGCCAGTTTGCCACTAATAATAGCTAGCAAGCCAACTAGAGAACCAACAGAAATATCGATATTGCCCGTAATAATAACCATAGCCATACCAATAGCAGCCACAGCAATATAGGCGTTACCCTGCAAAATATCTAAGATATTACGGGTAGCCAAAAACCTTGGGTTTGTAATACCAACAAGAACCACCAGTAAAATAAGCGCCAACACAATAGCACTCTCTTGATTAGCTGCGAGACTTCTTAACTGAAACTCTTTACTAACCTTAGTCCGAGGAATAAAAACCTGCACAACCATAAGCACGCCAAGCCCCAGCAATGCCCAAAAACCAACCCCCATAGCCCCCAGATAAGTACCAGCATCAGCAACATAATCACGCCAAAACACCACAAAATACTCGAGCATGAGTATGCCTGCTAGCACCATGAGTACTGAGGTAGCTCGGCTTAGTTGGGTGTTTGTAGCATTCCAGATACCTAAAAAGAGCGTCATGAAGGCTGCAATAGGAATGAGGATAAGGCCATTTGTCATTAAGCCAAATTCGTTGTTTGAACGGCTTTCCGTCAGACTAGGAATGGTGGTTGCACCCAAGTCAACTTGGTGAACAAAGGGAGCAAATTGGTAAATGAGCAAAATAACAATAGCTAAGATAATGGGGAATAAAGTGAGGGGTGACAGTTTGCTCATGCAGCCACCATTTCACTCATCATGGCAGCCCCTATTTTTTCTTGACTGGCTTCTTCACGGCTATACTCAGCAACAATTTGACCTTCACGCATAACAAGAATGCGGTCACTCATGCCTAGCACTTCAGGTAGTTCACTTGAAATCATAAGAATAGCTAAACCACGCTCAGCTGCCAGTTTACTCATAAGGCGGTGTATTTCGCTTTTTGCACCCACATCTACACCCCGCGTGGGTTCATCCATGATTAAGAGTTGCGGTTCGGTTGCTAACCATTTACTAAGCACAACTTTTTGCTGATTTCCGCCTGAAAGCTTATTGGTAATTTGTTCAGGGCCATAAGCACGAATTTCAAACTGCTTTATAGCATCTTTAGCCAATTTATCTTCTTTAGCAAAATCAATAAAACTTAAATTAGCCATACGCTCGAGTACTGCGAGTGAGACGTTATCTTTTATACTCATTTGTTTAATTAAGCCTTGCGTGCCTCTATCTTCAGGGACCAAGGCAATACCATTTTCTACAGCTTGGGATGCTGAACTTATGTTGACCGTTTTGCCGTTCACTAGAATCTCGCCTGATTGGGCGGGGGTTATACCAAAAATAACTTGTGCGGTTTCGCTTCGTCCTGCACCAACTAAGCCTGCCATGCCTACAATTTCGCCAGCACGCACTTTAAAGGAAACATTTCTTGTGTTGGGTTCACGGTTTAAGTTACGAACTTCTAAAACAACTTCACCCATCTTGGCGTCTTGTTTGGGAAATAAGTTATCTATAGTGCGACCGACCATCATACTAATAAGTTCACTTTCATTAGTATCTGCCACATTTTTGGTGCCTATGTACTGCCCGTCTCTTAAAACGGTGACTCTATCTGCTAACTCAAAAACTTCACCAAGTTTATGGGTTATAAAGATAATGCCCACACCGCGCTCTTTTAAGAGCCGCACGATTCTAAAGAGTTGTTCAACATCTGCTTCTGTAAGGGCTGCAGTTGGTTCATCCATTATCAGTAATTTAGCGTCATGAGATAAAGCTTTTGCAATTTCTATGCGTTGTCTATTACCTACATTAAAGCTACCCACTATTTGTTTGACATCTACATTAAAAACTTCAAGTTCAGCTAGCAAGTCTTTTGAGCGTTGATTCATTTGCTGCCAATCAACCATACTAAAAGGACCCAACTTGCGGCGGGGTGCATGCCCCATAAAGATATTTTCAGCCACGCTTAATTCTGGATACAAGCTAAGTTCTTGATAAACGGTATCTATACCTACGCTCTGAGCATCACGAGGGTTATTAAAACTCACTTTTTGACCCGCAAAATGAATGCTACCTTCATCAGGCTTATGAACACCTGCCATAGTTTTAATAAGCGTAGATTTACCAGCCCCGTTTTCACCAAGCAAAGCGTGAATTTCCCCTGCTTTAACGTCAAAACTGACGCCCCTTAGCGCATGAACACCAGGAAAGCGTTTTTGAATGCCCTGCATATGTAGCAAAGAATGTTTAGAGGCCTCTGTCATTCACCCTTCCAAAATACAAACATTAAGTTAAAGTCGAGACAAGTTAGGCTTAAGAAAAGCAAAAGCCACCAGAACTCGAGTTTTTATTGGTCTCGCTGTATGGTGTCACTCTAACAAATAATTCGCACAAATTCAAACATCTAAACACACATTTTTGTTAGAGTTTGAACGTTTTATGTTAGAGTGGTAAAAATTTTATATAAGTCTAAAATAATATAAATTTTGCACTTAAGACCTGCAAAACCACAAAGTAAAGAAGCTCTGCTTTTATTATCTAACAAACTATTTTGCCGCTTAGATTAGCATTATTTTACTAAGCTAAACGTGAAAGGAGTAAATCTTGCCAGAAATCGAACCAAGCCGCTTACTCCCTAGCGAAAGACAACAACGCATACGCCAAATGATTGTCGAGCAAAACGTCTTACGGGTAAGTGAACTCTCAACCATCTTTGGTGTTAGCGAAATGACCATAAGGCGAGACCTAGAAACGCTCGAAGGCGCAGGACACATAGAACGCACCTTCGGTGGCGCAGTTGCTTCAGAACAAGCCGCCTTTGAAAGCAGCTACAGCGTTCGCTTACAAACCAAAACCAAACAAAAAGAAGCCATAGCACGCTACGCAGCCAGCCTTATAGAAGATGGCGACACCGTAGCTATAGACGCCTCAACCACCGCCCTACTGTTATCAAGAGAACTCGCCAATCGCCCCCTAACCATCATTACAAACAGTTTAGATAGCGCCCAAGCTTTACGCGGCTCACAAGCCAAAGTCATCCTGACAGGCGGCTACCTAAGGCAAGTCGCAGGCAGCTTCGCAGGCCCCTTAGCCATAGAAGCACTCAAAAACCTAAAAGTAGACCACGCCTTCATAAGCGCCAAAGGCATCATGATACCCGAAGGCCTCATGGATTCAGACTTAGACGAAGTCGAAGTCAAACGAAGCCTGATGGCAGCAGCAGCCAAAACCACCGCACTCATAGACTCGAGTAAATTTGGTAAACATGCGCTTGGTAAAATAACAGAGCTTAACAAGCTTGATTTAATCATTACAGATATCCATCTCTCAGCAGACATGCAAACACAACTTCACAAATATAAGATTCCTTTTCATAAAGTTGAATCTTAAGAAACAGGTAAGCATGATAAACACCCAACAACGAAAACAAGAACTCATAGATTTATCGCATAATTTAGGCTTAGAGTCACGGCAACTCGCCATTTTAGGTGAAGGTAACAGCAGCACAAGCTGCGAAGACGGTAGCTTTTTGGTCAAAGCCTCCGGTAGCAGCTTAAGCACCCTGCGAGAAGAAGACATAAGCCAAGTAAGCTTTGACCATATTAGCAAGCTACTCGAGCGTGAGCAGATGAGCGAGCAAGAAATTGAAGATGAACTAAAAGCTTCACTTATCGACAAAACCCATAAAAAACCTTCGGTAGAAACCTTCTTGCATGCGCTTTGTTTAACCCTAGGCGAAGCCAAATGGGTAGGTCACACGCACACCGTATCTATTAATCAGGTTCTTTGTAGCACAGCAGGTGCTAAAGCATTTGCACGACATATTTTTCCTGATGTGATTGTGGTTTGTGGTCGACATGTAGCCAGCATTCCTTATCTTGACCCAGGCTTTGCCCTTGCTAAAGCCGTCAAAGCAGAATTACTACGCTTTAAAGCAGCTCATGGCAAAGCACCCAAGCTTTTATTGATGGAAAACCATGGTCCTGTAGCCCTAGGGCAAAGCTCAAAAGAAGTCATGAACATAATGCTCATGGCAGATAAATGGGCAAAAACCCTTGTAGGTACTTACGCCCTAGGTGGCCCAAACTATTTACCAGATGAAGAAGCTGACCGTATTGATAACCGCTTAGATGAGCACTACCGCAGAAAAGAGCTAAGTGGCAACTAAGTACAGTTTTAAGTAAACTAAGCTTACTCAAAACCACTCCTGAGGGCGTAGCCTCCGAGGCACTCAGCAAACAAGCAGTAATAGGAGAATGACATGGCAAACTTCATAGCAATAGATATAGGTGCATCCAGTGGTCGTCTTATGCTTGGTAGCTGGAATGGGGAGCGCTTTGAACTCACCGAATTACACCGATTCCCTAACGAAAGCGTAAGCATAAACGGCCATATGCACTGGGATGTACTCAGACTATGGCACGAAATAAAAATGGGGCTAAGAAGCTACACCCAAAACCATAAAGAAACCCCAGCAGGCATAAGTGTAGACACATGGGGTGTTGATTACGGCCTACTAGATAAAGCAGGTAACTTACTCAGTAACCCCTACCACTACCGCGATCACCGCATGGACGGCCTTGTAGAAGAAGGCTTCAAAAAACTATCTAAAAGCGAAACCTACGCCAAAACAGGCATTCAATTCATGCAAATAAACACTATCTACCAACTCTACAGCATGGTCAAAAACAACGACCCACAACTAGACCTTGCTGACACCCTAGTCATGATGCCAGACTTATTTCACTACTGGCTATCAGGCAAAAAAGTAGTTGAATACAGTGACGCCTCAACCAGCCAACTCCTAAACGCCAAAACAAGAAACTGGGATACCGAACTACTCGAGTGTTTTAATATACCTACCCACATTTTCCCTGACCTTGTCTCCCCCGGTACGGTCATTGGCCAGTTACAAGAACAACTCATCACTGAATTAGGCTTTGACAGCGCAGTA
Organism: uncultured bacterium; assembly: GCA_964352605.1. GTDB lineage: Bacteria > Deinococcota > Deinococci > Deinococcales > Trueperaceae > JAHEBB01. The sequence continues at coordinate 7,935 of CAYGTA010000158.1, forward strand.
CCCATCATTGCAACTGGCTCTCATGACACTGCTAACGCCATCGCAGCTATTCCTTACCTAGATGAATCTAGCGCCTATATAAGTAGTGGCACGTGGAGTCTAATGGGCGTTGAAATAGCAGAACCCATTTTAAGCGAGCAAGCCCTTAACTATAACTTTACAAATGAAGGTGGCGTAGAAAACACCATCAGATTCTTAAAAAACATAATGGGCTTATGGCTCTTACAAGAAAGCCGCAGGCAATGGCAACGCGAAGGTCAAGACTACAGTTGGACCGAACTTTTAGACTTAGCTGAACAAGCCCCTGCTTTTGTAAGCCTTATAGACCCAGATGCAACTCCCTTTTTAGGTCATGGCGACATGCCTCAAGCCATTCGTGATTACTGCCAAGAAACAAATCAAGTCGTACCTGAAAGCGTTGGTGCCATCATAAGATGCTGCCTAGAAAGCCTAGCCTTACGCTACCGCTGGGTCATAGAAGCCTTAGAAGAACTCACAGGAAACCCTATAACAAGCATTCGGATTGTGGGTGGCGGTAGCCAAAACAAACTACTTAACCAATTCACAGCAGATGCCTGCCAGCGCAGCGTCATAACAGGCCCTGTAGAAGCCACTGCCCTAGGTAATGTTATGATGCAAGCCATAGCCACTGGTCATATAACAAACCTAGATGCAGGACGCAAAGCCATAGCGGCATCGGTGAGTCAAGAGCGATTTGAAGCCAACCCCAACTCAAATTGGGATGAAGCTTTTGAGCGCTTTAAAACTTTACTCGGCTAACCTTCAGGAGACAGCCCGTGGTATAAACCAAGCCTTTTAGCTAAAGCCAAATAGCAAACAATTCGCAGTGTTGAAACGCACTGTCATTTCGCTTGGTGTTTAAAAACTTATGCTCAAATTATTCTTTCAACAATCTTAAGGAAGTAAAAATGAAAAGCTACGCACTCGAGCTTGGCGAAGCTAAGCTTTCAATTCAAGTTGCTGGTACAGGGGATGCCCTTATATTTCTACATGCAGGTATCGCTGATAAACGCATGTGGGAACCTCAGTTTAAAGCTCTAAGTCAAAGCCATAAAGTCATTGCTTATGACAGAAGAGGCTTTGGTGAAACAGAAAGCCCAAATGAAACCTTTTCGCATGTTGCAGATTTAGAAGCCATTTTGACTCACGAAAAAATAAATCAAGCTACACTCATTGGTTGTTCTCAGGGTGGCAGAATCGCGCTAGATTTTGCACTCAAACACCCAACTCGAGTTCACAAACTGGTCTTAATTGCGCCTGCCATTAGTGGTCAACCTCAAGTCAAAGACTATCCAAAAAGCATCCTGACAATTTTTAAAAAACTTGACGAGGCTGAAGAAGCTAATGATCTTACAGCTGTTAATGCCACCGAAGCCCATTTATGGCTAGATGGCCCGCTAAGCAAGGAAGGCCGTGTAAAGGGCCAACTAAGAGATTTATTTCTTGACATGAACGCCATTGCGCTAGCAATGCCTGAGTTAAGCCTAGAAAAAGAAGCCCCCTCTGCTTACAATAAGCTCAACAGCATAGACATTCCTAGCTTAGTCATGTGGGGTGATCTTGATTTTCCTCATTTGATAGAACGCTGCGAATACTTAACCGCAGAACTAAAAAATGCCTCTTCGAAAGCCCTAAGCAACACAGCTCACTTGCCTAATCTTGAAAAAGCAAAGGAAGTCACGAAACACATATCAAACTTTTTAAACAGCTAAAAAATGGCGAGCATAAACATGCTCGCCAACATTTAATACCAATTTGCTTGAATAATGTCATAGTATCAATCTGTTTGAGGGTACGCTC
>CAYGTA010000159.1:0-9539 GCA_964352605.1 uncultured bacterium
AGATGTGTTTGCTGTTAGTTTGAGGAAATAAGTTTCTCTAAGGTTTATTTTTTGTCGTGCAAAGCCACTGTAGGACATACTGAACTTAAAAAACATCCGCCTTTGTAATAAAGGCGGATGTCTATTTTTAGATTTTTGCGAAACTATTCAGGTTTAGCTTGCATGAAACTAAGCCCAAGAGCAGTTCTTTCAGGAAAACCCTTCCAGTAACTATGCTCTTCAGTCGGATTACCTTCTTCATCTAATGACCAAACACCATCTGCTGCATTTTCTACCAGATCAAGATACTCGTTCATGCTTTCATTTTGCTTTAAATACTTATCAAAAAAAGCAGTAGCAAAATGTTGAGCAATATTATTCATGCGTGTAGTATCCCAAACAGCATCAGCATAATGTTCAAACGGAGTAAAAGGTAGAACTTCGCTAGGTTGCCAAGTCTCAACCGGCGCAGGCATACCCGCACCAGAATTATGATTAGCATTTTCAAGGGTTAACAAGTAACGCTCAGCATTAACACTCAAATCATAAATTGCTTTGGTACCATTTTCATAGCCAGAAACATCATCTGCACTACCAGCAACAAACATAATAGGTGTTTCTATGCCTTTAAGACCCTCAGCATCCCAAAAACCTGTATTCATACCCCAAGGCGCAAACGCCATGACAGCTTTAATACGAGCATCTTGAGAATTTTCAAATACTTCATTTCCAGCTTGACGAACAGCTAAAGCGCCACTTGGCGTACCCCAAGGGTAAGCAACACTTGCAGCGGTATAACCGCCCCCCACAACATTCACAACACCATAGCCACCCATTGAGTAACCAATAAGCCCTGTACGCTCAACATCAATCATGCCAGCCATATCACTATCGCCTGTAGGCGCACCAAGATTAGCCATTTGCTCTAACACAAAAAGCTGATCTAAAGAACGATTCAGCAAAGTACTACCAAACGCTGCCTGATCACTATAAGTACTATCTGTATGATCAATCGAAACAGTAACAAAGCCTTTAGTTGCCAGATTTTCACCTAAATGGCTCATAAGAAAACGATTACCAGGGTAACCATGAGAAATAATAATTAAAGGATAAGGGCCATCTGTAAGGTTAGGCGCAGCATCTCTCACCGCTAAACCTTTAATGGTAACTTCAAGCGTAGGGTCACGAGCAATAACTTGATACTCAGCACCGGGTTCTTGACCTGCTTCTAAAGTAGCTGGGTACCAAATTTCAACTGTCAACGGGCGATCATAGCTTGGAATACTACCATCAGCAGCAACATTAAGCACATCAAGCTGATCAGGATGAATAAGCTCCATGGTTCTTACACCAATGTTGTACTCACCATGCTGACTAAGCTCCGGTGCATCTGGCCGAATAACATCAATACGATTTTCATAAACTTGGGCATTCACAAGACCTAATACTAAAGCTATAACAAAGAAAATACATCCACGTTTCATACGTTTCTCCTTAAAATTCTATATGTCCTCAAGAAATTCATCCTAACAAGATGACTGACATAGCTTTGTAAGCCTAAAGGTGAACTTATGAGCTTAAACCTAAACCATTTTTAATAATTCAAAATAAAAAAAGCTCGAGTATTTTCTTATCTAGCTTGGCTTTGTTGATTCATGCAATGCTTAACATCTATATTCAGGCTGCTTGCAGTCTTTCAGCAGGGTTGCACAGTAATTTTTGTGTTGTGGATTTCTGTGTTGCGCAGCACTAAAGTCACAAATTAGCTCTATTTCATTGAGCTTCCTTTTTTCTTCTAATAATCAAAGCAGCTTGCACTGTAAAGAACTTAGCCTTGAGAAGCAATAATGCAGATTTCTACGAGCAGTTCTGCTCTTGCTAGGCGTGCTTCTACGCAGGCTCTTGCAGGTGCGTGCCCTTCGGGAACCCATGCATCCCATATTTCGTTCATAGCTGCAAAATCTTTTATATCTCTTAAGTAAATGGTGGCAGATAAAATGTTTTTGTTACTCGAGCCTGCTTGGCTTAGGAGTGCGTCTATGCGCTTTAAGACGCTTTTGGTTTGTTCTTTTATAGTTGCGTTTGCATCTTCAGCGACTTGGCCTGCTAGGTAAATAGTGTTGTTGTGACTAACAATGGCGCTCATGCGTTGATTTGTGTTTTGGCGGTTTATCATTGTGTTTCCTTTCGCTTTTGTGTTTTGCTGATTTAGCACCTGAAAGTGTATCAGTATGAGTAAAGATCTTCATATAGATGAAAAAGGCAAGGGTACTTACTTACTGCTTATTCATTTTGTGCTTATATATTTTTATATGCGCTGCTAAATGCATTCACGTTACTATTTTTCGCATGCTTAATTTAGAAAAGAGGTTTGTTTTGAGACGATTGTTGTTAGCGCTTGTTCTTTTTATGCCTTTGGGTTTGGCTCAAACGATTACGGTTGAGGGTCAAGAGGTTTCGTTAGAAGATGTTTTACCGCGTGACCCTAGCATTCGTGTGGGTCAGCTTGATAACGGCTTAACGTATTACGTTCGTAATAATACTGAGCCTCATAATCGTGCTGAGTTAGCCATTGCACTTAAGGCGGGGTCTATTTTAGAAGAGGATGACCAGCAGGGCCTAGCTCACTTTTTAGAGCATATGCTTTTTAATGGTACTGAAAATTTTGAGGGTCAGGAGATTATTAATTTCTTGGAGCGCTCAGGTATGGCGTTTGGGCCAGATGTGAATGCCTACACGAGTTTTGATGAAACTGTGTACACGCTGCAAATTCCTTTAGATGACCCTGACATTGTTAATACTTCTTTTGAAATTTTATCTGAATGGGCGAGCAAAGCAACGCTAGATATTGAAGAGATTGATAAAGAACGTGAAGTGATTGTTGAAGAGTGGCGTGCACGTGACCAAACCATGAATGGTCGTTTGCAGAAAGCTATTCTGCCTATTTTATTAGGAGATACGCGTTACGCGGAGCGTTTACCTATTGGTGATGTAGATATTATTCGTGCAGCACCCAGAGAAGCCTTTACACGCTTTTATGAAACTTGGTATCGCCCTGACCTCATGGCTATTGTTGCTGTGGGTGACTTTGATGTGGATGAATTTGAACAACGCATTATAGATACCTTTAGTTCTTTAGAAAACCCAGAAAACCCAGCACCCCGAACTGAATATGATGTACCCCTACCGGGTAACAGTGTTTACTACACCTTTGAAGACCCTGAATTTCCAGTAACAGCTGCACAGATTTTTTATAAATCACCCTCTGAAGGTCTTGTGACTGTAGAGAACTTCAGAAACTCATTAAGGGGTTCTTTATTTTCACTCATGATGAACAATCGTTTATCAGAAAAAGCACGTGAAGCCAACGCACCTTACTTGCAAGCAAGTGCAGAGAGTGGCCCGTTTATAGGCGGGGTGGACGACTTAACACTAACGGTCATAACACCTGAAGGAGAACTCGAGCTTGGGGTTAATGCTGTTTTGGCTGAAGTGAAGCGTGTGCTTGACTTTGGCTTTGAACCTAGTGAACTCGAGCGTGCTAAAACGAATTTAACGGTATCGTTTGAAGAGAACTATACGGTTCGTGATGATCTTGATAGTAGTTTTTGGCGTGACGCTATCATTAATGAGTTTTTAGCGGGTAATATTGTTACGAGTAATGGTGCTGATCTTGAGATTCTTGAGGCGTACTTGCCTGATATTTCTTTAGAAGAAGTGAATGAGCTTGCGAGTATTTTTAGGCAAGAAGAAGATCGTGCGGTTATTGCGCTTGTACCTCAAAAAGAGGGTCTTGTTGCGCCTAGTGAAGCTGATTTAGAAGCTTGGGTTGCTGAGGGTTTTAATCAAGAAGTTGAAGCGTATCAAGATGAACTTGCTGACGCTGAACTGCTAACAGATATTCCTGAAGCGGTTGCTATTACAAGTGAAACTTATGTAGCTGAACTTGATACCACGATTATTACGCTAGAAAATGGTGTTCGGGTCATCATGAAACCAACTGACTTTGTGACTGAGCAAGTTAGTTTAAGTGGTGTGAGTTACGGTGGCACTTCACTGGTAAGTGATGAAGACTACCCAGAAGCTAGTATTATCTCTAGCGTTATTCCTGAAAGTGGCGTGGCTGACTTTAGTTTAAACCAGCTCGAGCGTATCTTGACGGGTAAAAATGTCACCGTGGGTGTGGGCATTTCTAGTCTTACTGAGGGTATGAGTGGTGCTGCTGAAGTTGAGGATCTTGAAACTATGTTTCAGCTTCTTTACCTTTATGCTACGCAACCCAGAAAAGATGTTACGGCGTTTGAGCGTACCCAAGATGCCTTTATTGCTAATTTAGAGAACCGTGCCAGTCAGCCTGGTGCTGCGTTTCAAGATGCGATCACGCAAAGTCTCTATGGTGATGATATTCGTTTTAATAGCTTAACGATAGAGCAAGTTAATACACTTGATTTTGATAGGGCGTTTGAGATTTATCAGGAACGTTTTGCTGATATGGATGATTTTACCTTTACTATTGTGGGTGACTTTGATATTGAACAAATGAAAGCTTTGTCTGCTATTTATTTAGGTAATTTACCTAGCCGTGCAGGCACAGAAACATGGCGTAATTACTATCCTGATTTACCTACAGGTGTTACTGAAACGAATGTTTATAAAGGCTTAGAAGAACAAGCTATTCTTAGAATTCAGTGGGATGGTCCGTTTTATAATCCTGTAAGAGATGAGCGCTTTAAGCTCTTTTTGCTAGATGGTGTTTTAAGCATAAAAATGCGTGAAAAAATCCGTGAAGAAATAGCAGGAACCTACTCACCAAGTGTTTTTAGAAGTTACTTGCAAAAACCTGTTAAGCGCTACACCATGGGTGTGCAGTACACAGCTGACCCGCAACGCATAGAAGAACTTATACCGCCAACCCTAGAAGTTATGTTTGACCTGCGAGATAATGGTCCTGATGAAGATAGCTTGTCTAAAGCTAAAGAGCAAGTTAAACGTGGCTTAGAAGAATCGCTAGAAGATAATGGTTACTGGCAGTTTGTTTTAGAGTTCTTTTACTTTAGTAACCCTAACGAAGACCCCCTAACTATCGTTAATTACGAAGAACTTGTTGACGCTATAACTGCGCAAGAAGTACAAGAAATGGCGCAACGCTTCATAGTGCCAGATCGTTACACACAAGTTATTCTTTACCCAGAGGCCTACCAGCCAGAGTAAAGGTTTAAAGGAACATAAAAGTCGTAAGGGCAGAAATCCTTGCGACTTTTTTTATCCTACTAAAGTAGCTTGAAACAAAACGACATAGCTCTTAGACTAGACATACGAAAGGAGCTACCTTTATGACCGCAGCAGGTTTTTTAGCAGCCGTAGTAACCACCGCAGTGGTAGCCATACCCATTACCCTTCGCTACTTAGTAAAAAATAAAGATTTAGGTAAAGCACCAAAAAAAGATAAATAAAAGAGTTGAAGCTACAAAACAGCGAGCATTTAGTTAACTGCTTGCTGTTTTTACGTCATAATGAGGCATGCTCGAGCTTAAAGATAGTTATGAGGAGCTTTATGCTTCTTTTGAGTGGGATATTCCTGAATTTTTTAATATTGCTTATGCTGTTTGTGATAAATGGGCTGAGCAAGACCCAAATCGTTTAGCCCTTATTCATAAAGCTAAAGATGATTCTGTTGAAGAAATCTCTTTTGCCGCGTTGCGTGAATTGTCTAATCAGACAGCGCATTTGTTTAACGCTTTTGGACTTACTAAGGGTGATCGGGTAGGTATTTTTCTGCCGCAAGCACCTGAAACAGCCTACAGCCATATTGCGGCTTACAAGCTGGGTGCCATAGCGGTGCCCTTATTTACCCTGTTTGGACCTGACGCGCTCGAGTATCGCATTTTGAATGCGGGTATTAAGTTTGTTGTTACGGACGCTTCGGGGGCTGAGAAACTAAAAGACTTAAAAGCTAAGCTTCCTTGTTTAGAGCAAGTGTTTTGTATTGAGGGGGCTAGGTTTGGCTTTTTAGATTTTCATGCGGAACGCCAGCAGCATGCTACTGCGTTTGAGCTTGTTAAGACAAAAGCTGAGGACCCTGCTTTTATTATTTATACGAGTGGCACGACGGGTAACCCTAAGGGGGCTTTGCATGCGCACCGTAGTTTGTTGGGGCATTTACCTGGTATTGAAATGGCGTATAACTTTTTGCCTGAAAAAGGAGATAAGTTCTGGACGCCAGCTGATTGGGCTTGGATTGGTGGCCTTTATGATGTTTTGATGCCAGCCTTGTATTTTGGCATTACGGTTGTGAGTCATCGCTTTGAAAAGTTTGATGGCGATGCGGCTTTTAAGCTCATGCAAGATTTTAAAGTGCGTAATGCATTTTTGCCGCCCACGGCTTTAAAGCTAATGCGGTCAGTTAAACATCCAAATGAAACTTATGACTTTCAGTTGCGCTCAGTTGTGAGCGCAGGGGAGAGTTTGGGTGCTGAGTTACTCGAGTGGGGCAAAGAGGTGTTTGGTTTGCTTATAAATGAGTTTTATGGTCAAACGGAGTACAACATTTTTGTGTCGTCGTGCTCTGCGCTTATGCCTACAAAAGCGGGTTTTATGGGTCGGGCGGCGCCGGGCCATGTGGTGGCAATTATTGATGATGAGGGTCTAGAGTTGCCTCGGGGTAGTTTGGGGCAGATTGCGGTTAAAAGTCCGAATCCTATTAGGTTTTTAGAGTATTGGCGCAACCCTGTAGCAACGCAAGATAAGTTTCTTGGTGATTGGCTTTTAACAGGCGATCAAGGCGTTATGGATGATGAGGATTACATAAAATTTGTGGGTCGTAATGATGATGTGATTACGAGTTCGGGTTACCGTATTGGACCGGGTGAGATTGAGGATTGCTTGTTGGGGCATGAGGCTGTAAAAATGGTTGCAGTGATTGGTGTGCCAGATGAGCAGCGAACAGAGCTTGTTAAAGCGGTTATTGTTTTAGAAGAGGGATTTGTTGCATCTGAAGTGCTTAAGAAAGATTTACAGGTGCATGTTAAGACGAGACTTGCTGCGCATGAGTACCCTAGGCTTATTGATTTTGTTGAAGCTTTACCTATGACAACTACAGGGAAGATTATGCGCAGACTCTTAAAAGACTAGCTCGAGTTTTGTCTTGCACACAAAATGCCTTCTTGTGAATTTGTGAATTTTATTTTTTACTCATCTTGGTTTGTCAAGAGCCTAGTTAGCTATTCAATACTGTGATTTTGCGCTACATTGAACATAATGATGGGTTCTGCCGAACGTCCTCAAGAGGCAATAAATAATTTTACCAGTGCACGCCGTAAAGCAGCGATTCGTAGTGTACTAGCACGCCTTAGTGGTGACTCTAAAGAACTTCTTTCATATGACGAGGTACGTCAAAAATTACACGCTGTTGAAAGCAATATAAGCAAACTCGAAGTCATTCCTTTAACAAGCATTATTGGTAGTGTAGGTCGCTACAATGACTTTAACCGCATGTTCCAACCCTTAAAAAACAGTACACAGTCACGCTGGATAGGTGTAAAAACGGCCATTGATAGCATGAAGGGTGTACCTCCCATAGAGGTTTATCGCATTGGTGAAGCGTACTTTGTAAAAGATGGTAACCACAGAGTATCTGTCGCACGTGAGCTTGGCTTTGAAAACATAGAAGCCTATGTTACCGATGTACATACAATGGTAGAAATTACGCCAGACTTAAACTTAGATGAGTTAATTATTAAGTCAGAGCAAGCACAATTCTTAGAAAAAACAAAGCTGCATCTCCTAAAACCTGAAACAGACTTCACAGTGACCGTACCGGGTAAGTATAAGCTGCTACTAGAACACATTGATATGCATAAGTACTTTATGGGCTTAGATGAAAAACGCAATATAAGCTACCAAGAAGCCGTAATCCATTGGCATGACGAAGTTTACTTAGCTGTACTTAAACTCATAAAAGAACGCGGACTTTTTCAAGATTTTCCTGAGCGAAGCAAAACAGATTTATACCTTTGGATGGCAGATCATCGCGCTCAACTAAACCATAAACTTGGCTGGGACCTAGATACCAGCGCTATCACCCGATTTGTTTCTGAAGAAAAACGACCCAAATCACGCCTGCAAACCCTGCAAGCCCACAACCCCAGCAGCTACCTTGTTGATGACATTTTGGTCGCCCTATCAGGAACAGATTTAGGCTGGCAAGCTTTAGAGCAAGCAATCATTATTGCTGAAAAAGAAAAGATACGCATCTACGCTGTGCATGCCGTTGCTAGTCAAGCTTACCTTGAGTCAGATCAAGTAAAAACCATTAGAGAAAAATTTAACTGGCGTGTTGCCGAAGCAGGCGTAAACGCACAACTTGCTTTCGAAGTGGGCTCACCGGTAGACGTAGTAAGCAAACGCGCACGCTACGCTGATATTGTCATAGCGAACCTAGCGCACCCGCCGTCTTCAGGCTTAGGACTAAGCGCAGGCTTTCAGCCCTTCATAAGACGCACCCCTCGCACTGTACTAGCCGTACCCGGCGTAACAAGCCCCTTAACAAAAGCCATTGTTGCCTATGACGGCTCGAGTAAAGCCGAAATTGCCTTATTTGCTACAGCAGTTGTTGCCACACGCTGGAAGATTCCTGTAACGGTCGTAAGCATAAATGAGTTTGGTCGTGACGCCGAAAAACTTTTAGCCAAAGCCAAAACTTACCTAGAAAGTTACGACATAAATGCAAACTACTTAGCAGCTGAAGGTACCGTTGCCAAAACCCTTTTAGACCTAGTAGAGCAAGAAAAAGCTGACCTTTTGCTGCTAGGTGGCTACGAGTACAGCAGCCTATTTGAACCTATTTTGGGCGGCGTGCTAGACGAAGTTTTACGCCAAAGCAAAGTCCCCATGTTTATTTGCCAATAAATGTTTAATGGCCACTCAACCCCTCTTTCAACAATATAGCGGCTTTCAAGTAAAACACAGCATCAACTTATACCAAGTCCGATAATACGTTTAATAAACTCTAAAGAGATTTATACGCTCCTAAGCGGACATGGTATTGGTTTCAACGGTCCAAGACCGCGTTTAGTTCTTTAGGTAACTAAACGGAAATGGTATTAGTTCATCTGTTTTTACTCACCTAGTTCGACAATTAAAACGCTTGCATTGTTTTAATTGCAAAAGGCTATACGTTAAAATAAAACCACTAAGCTACCTCAAGCCAAATGTAATTAAAAACTAATTATATTTCTAGAAAAACTTGACGTACAGGAGGCCATTTTGCTCTGGATTATCTTTATACTGCTCATTGTCTTTCTAATAGCACTAAGTGTTTATGACTTAACACAACGCAAACACGCCATTCTACGTAACTACCCAATCATAGGTCACTTTAGATACCTACTCGAAGCCGTAGGGCCAGAACTAAGACAATACATAGTCACCGACAACGACGAAGAACGACCCTTCAGCCGAGATCAACGCCGCTGGGTATACTCGAGTGCTAAAAAACAAAATAATTACTTTGGGTTTGGTACTGACAATGACTTAGAACGCTCACCTAATTATTTGGTTAT
>CAYGTA010000160.1:0-2463 GCA_964352605.1 uncultured bacterium
TGACCTAGCCCATCCTTATTAAACAGCTGCTTAGCCAAAAGCTCGAGTGTTTTTGCGCTTAGGTTTGTTTGTGGGGCTTGTTAAGGTTACCGGCATTTCTTTGCTTATGTTGGCGCAGGCTTGTAACACTTTGAGATTTTTGTAGCCATTTCATCGACAGCTTTACTCCTTTTTAGATCACCAAGGCTTTATGATAGCAAGGCTAAACTTTTGCTTAATGAAGCTCTCTTGCCGTTTAGAAAGATCTGAAGATAAAGAAGCTGTTTTTGAGCTTAACAAAAAAGCGTTTGAAAGTGACGCAGAAGCTCATTTGGTTGATAAGTTGCGTGAAGAAGCGATTAAGCAGATTTCTGTAGTTGCGCTTTTAGAGTCTAAGATAGTTGCGCACGCCTTTTTTTCTGAAGTGACAGTAGGAATGCAAAAAGCTATGGCGCTAGGCCCTGTTGCGGTTTTACCTGACTATCAAAACAAAGGTATTGGTTCAAGCATTATTAACTACGGGTTAAAGGAATGCGAGCGTCAGGGCGAAGCACTTGTATTTGTTTTAGGTCATGACAGCTACTACCCAAGGTTTGGCTTTAAATTAGCTGAGCCAAAAAATATCTCTTTTGCGCCTAACACTGAAAAGCATTTTTTTTATAAAGAACTCAAGAAAGATGCCATCAAAAACGTTTCAGGAAAGGTTATTTACGCGTCAGCGTTTTACGACGTGTAGAATTTAAAGGCAAGCTTTAGTTAAATCATCGGCTAAAAGCCTAGCTTCCTCATTTGTTGTTGCAGAACCCAAATAACAAACCTTAGTTGGCTCTAAGCGAAGCACAATAAGCCTATCAATTTCTTTTGTTTCATCATTAAGATCACTAAAAGCCATACGGTAAATAAGGGCATGCGTTGCAAGTTTAGGCTGATCATTAGTCGTATCAGTATTGCTGACAGATAAACGCCACTCAGCAAAGTCACCCTTAACATAAGGAAAGAAACCCTCAATAGCATCAGCTAAATCCCACGGGGCAAACGAAAACGACTGACCATCTTTAGAAAGCTCGAGCCAGCTTCTTGCATCACCCCCCAAGTAAAATAAGCGGTAACCACCTAACGCTGGGCATTCAGCTGCGTAGTAATCGCCACCATTGTCATCATCCCATTCAGAGCTTAAAAACGGAGCGCAATCAACAAGGCTTGTATAAAAAAAGCTAGGTGCTTGTGAAAAAGAAAAAGAAGCCAAACCAAAGCCTAGCAAAATGAAAATGAACTGTTTCATAAGTAAAGTCTAACGCTAAAAAACCAAGCCAAAACGTAAGATTGTAACTTTATGAAGGCAAAAACTCGAGCTTGGGGTATAATAGGGAAACATTAGCTTGCGTTGTGCTTTTCTTCTTGTTGCTTTTTGTAGGATGCAACGAGGAGGTTTTATGTCTGAAGTTAAGCTCGAGTTAAATTCTAATCCTTGTTTGCAGTTAACTATTCCTAGTGTTAAAGATCTTCTGTTTGCTTATGCGAGGGCGCATGGTTTTGAGCCTTTAGGTGAAACGGCGCTTAGTTTAGATGGCGATACTGCTACCATTCAGGTAATGATGAGCAGGCAAGTATTAAAACAAGATGAGCCAGTGACGAATTTGAATCAGGAGTCTCTTAGAATTCATTTGGATTAAAAAGTGTTACTGTAAATTTTGATGGTAAAGTCTCTTTTTAGGGTTGATTGCGCGTAATTTAGGGTATGGCTAGATGTAGGTCTAGGCAAGTGTGCGGTTTGTACTGGCTGGGTTGGATTCTATTTGCCTAGAATCTCAAATGCTGTTTAATTCAAGAAAACAGATACAGCTTTCTGAGGGATTTAGATAGACTGCGCCTCGTGCTTGCCCTAAGAGAAAGACAGCTTACTTTTATTGCTAACGAAGTCTACGTTAAGATGTCCTTTATGAAAGATAGTTTTGGTATTGTCGCAGCACCTCATCATCTTGCAGCTAATATAGGTACAACAATTCTTAAAGCTGGTGGCAACGCCTTTGACGCAGCCGTTTCGGTTGCCTTAGCTATTGGTGTAAGTCAGCCGTATCACTCAGGTATAGGGGGTGGCTGCAACATCACCTACCTGACGAGTTCAGGTGAAAAGGCACATATCAACGCCCGTGGACCTGCTTCAAAGAACTTGAACCGAGATATCTTCTTAAAAGATGGCGTTGTTGACTACAACTTAGTTCAAGCAGGCGGACTAGCGGTAACTCTACCTAGCTTCGTAGCTGGTTTAAGCGAACTACATGAAGGACGAGGAAAGTTAACTTGGGAGCAGGTATGCTCAGCAGTTATTCCTTTAGCATCGGAAGGCTTTAGAGCAGATTTTGCACTTGAAGCTGTTTATAACAATGCGCCTACCAGAGAAAAACTAGCTCGCTACGCTAAAGAGAGTATTTTTGCAAAACCCGTAATCGCAGGGCAACACATTCGCCAAGAGCAACTAGCCAA
>CAYGTA010000160.1:2563-9529 GCA_964352605.1 uncultured bacterium
AAGAAGCATCCGCCATGATAAAAGAAGAAATAAGCAAACGCCTAGCAGCCGAAATCAATTTAGAGGGCACTCGAGTTGCTTCTTTTGAAGAGGAAGTAAGAACAGAATCTTGTACCAGTCATTTTTGTGTAGCAGATAATGAAGGCAATGTAGTGTCACAAACTCAGACTATTCGTAGTCACTTTGGCTCAGGCATTATTGATGCTGAAACAGGCATTGTACTTAATGATTCCGTTGGCGATTTTAGCTTAAAGGCAGGCGATTTAACCACCCAAGGCATACGCTATCAAGGAACTTACAACCTACTCGAGCCAAACGCAGAGCCTGCCAGTAGCCAAAGCCCCCTTATTGCGCTTCATCCTAACGGAGATATGATAGCTGCAGGCGCAGCAGGTGGCCCAAGAATTGTGAGTGCTACCTTGCAAGCGCTCATTAATCAGATTGATTTTAATATGACCCCGCAAATTGCGGTTGCTTTACCTCGCGTTCATAGTCATGGACCCATAACAAATGTTGAGCTTGAAGATGACGTAGCTGCAGCTCTACGAGACTTAGGGCATAGTACTGAAATAGCAGGCTCTGCAGGCATTGCTCAAAGCATTCGTAGACGTGCTGGTCAGTGGCAAGGTGGCGCTGATCCGCGAGGCCCGGGCGCAGTGAGCATCACTGATGGTAAAACCGTAAAAACCTACGGCTATCAAACTTAACTAAAGGCAAAACCTAAGCAGTCAAATTCATTGGGAGTGTATTTTATTATGGCACTAAAACTGTTCTATTTCACTGAAACAAAACAAGGTTCATTTGAAACATTAAGATTAAACTTAATAGAAGGTGTAGAGCTAAGTTATGGTCAAGAAGCACCTTCAGGCGCCGACTATGACATTCTCATAGCAGCATTTCCGAGCAAAGAACTCATTGAAGCAAGCCCTCACCTAAAAGCAGTTATTATTCCTTTCTCAGGCCTACCCGAGGTAACCAGAAAACTGCTACAAAACTATCCCGACATTGCTGTTCACAATACACCTTACAACTACATAGCAACAGCAGAAACGGCATTAGCTTTGGTGCTAGCCAGCGCAAAATATATAACCAAAGCAGATGCCAAGCTACGTCAAAATGACTGGACCTTACGCTACAGCGATCAACCCCAACTCATGCTGCACGGAAGAACCATAGTACTCCTAGGCTACGGTCGTATCGGTAAACACCTAGCACCCATTTTCAAAGCCTTAGGCATGAACGTCATAGGGGTAAAACGCAGCCTAAAGCCCGAAGATAAACAAGATAACTACGCAACTGTTCGCCAAACCAAAGACCTAAAAGAAATTTTACCCAAAGCAGACATTTTACTTATAGCCTTACCCGAAACACCTGAAACTGTAGGCTTAATTGGCAAGCAAGAATTAGCGCAATTACCCAAGAACGCCATTTTGATTAATGTAGGCAGAGGCAGCATTGTAAACGAAGACGCACTCTTTCAAGCCCTCAGTAACGAAACACTCGCAGCAGCAGGACTAGATGTCTGGTTCAACTATCCAAAAACCATAGCAGAGCGCACAAACACCGCACCCTCCAAATACCCATTTTATAAACTAGAAAACGTCGTCATGAGCCCCCACAAAGGCGGCTGGCTAGGCGCAGAAGATGACAGTCGCATGCTCTACCTAGCCCACATGCTAAACAGCTACGCCCAAACACAAGACATGCCAAATAAGATAAAACTCGAGCTTGGCTATTAAGAGCAAACTCGAGTGATTTGTAGAAATGCTTAGCGTCATAAATCATGGGCTTTTGATAAAAAGCAATTCTAGAGGTGAAAT
The DNA here is from genome assembly GCA_964352605.1 of uncultured bacterium. Lineage (GTDB taxonomy): Bacteria > Deinococcota > Deinococci > Deinococcales > Trueperaceae > JAHEBB01. Next base: position 4,384 of record CAYGTA010000160.1, read on the forward strand.
CTCTAGAATTGCTTTTTATTTTTTTAGGCTAAGGTTACTTTTTAGCAGTTTTAAAGACATGTACTGGGTTTCTGTAACCTCCTTTATCTAAGTACCATTGTTTTGAGTTTTTACCGCCACTGGTTGCCCAGTTTGCAAAGTTGTAGTAACCCCAAGTAATTTCGCTGTTTTCAGTTGTCCAGTCGTATTTGCTGGGGATATGAAGTGCCCAAGGTAGGTGTTTTTGGCTTACATAGGTTTTATTACCTTTGCCTTTACTGTTGTCATCTCCTGTACCAAAAAGACTTTGGTCTGCTAGGTCAGTAGGGGCGTGGAAGGGTAGGTGAATTTCGTTACCACGATTGCTTTTCCATGTTTCAGCATTTTGTAGGGTAATGCCGCCAATGTTAGAGACGATAAAGGGATTGTAAGGTGCTGAACCTAATTGATTCCGTTTGACTTCTTGGTTTAATTCTATACTTACGTTAATTGTTGTTGCTTCTACGGTATTGCCGTCAGGTAGGGTGTTAACAATATAGCCAAGATCTCGACCGCTATGGTCAGATACAAAAATAACAGCGTTTGTTTGATTTGCTTCTGTACCATTTGCGTTTAATTCAAGCCAGCTGTAGGGCCCGCCAGTATTAATTTTATTGCCCGATACGGATTTAACTACGTCTGCTGCAATGGGTAATTCAAAAGCAAATGCATTTACGTAGGCTGCGCCAGCGGCTTGTAAGATGTACTCACCGTCAATTTGGGTTACACGGTTTCGAGCATTGGTGATTTGGTTGATGCGGTAATCAACCACAAGATCGTTAAAGTCATAATCACCAGTGTAAGGCCAGCGGTCTTCGAAGGCTAAGGTGCCGTAGTCATTGGCGTTAGGGAAGTAGTTATTAAAGGCTTTGTTAGGGTCATTTGGGTACTGATCATCACTATCTTTAACACCATCCCCATCGCTATCCTTAATGCCATCATCATTTACGGGTGTAAAATCTTCAGTTTCAATAACATCAAAAGAGCTAACTTCAATTTGTACAATGGCGTCATTAAAGTCATCATCTGTACGACCTTCACGGAATAAATCTTCAAAACCAAGCACCAGGACTTGCTCTTCAGGATCAAACACCAGCGCGCTATGACGACGCTTTGAAGCTGCTTGTTCAGGGTTTAAATTTGGGTCAGAAAAGTAAATGTTTATACCGTCGGTTGGTGTATTTTTCCAGCCGTTAGCTACAATGAACCAACCAATACCTGTACCTGCCGGAAACGTTGTAGATTCTTGCTCGGTACCAGGTTTGTACTTTAGCTGCACGCGATCACCAGGGATTAAGTTACCCCCAGAGTAACGTAAAGAAGCATTAGGGAAAATGAGGATATGTTCATTTACATCAGCAGCTGTAGCAGGTGGATTATTAAGATCAAACGTGTAGTAACCAAGCATATTACGGTAACCTGCACCCTCATGATAGAAGGTTAACCAAGCTTCGCCATCTTGCGTAAAGTTAATGTTTGACTCTGCTGTATCAGAGATATAGTCAGGGTTAAACTGCGGAACGGGTTTGCCTTCAGGAAACCAAGATGCAATGAGTTGTGATAAGCGCCTACTCGGTCTATTAGGATCTGTTAAGTAGTTAGGTACACCCGAAGAAGACCAAGAACCAAGCGTTGTAAAATCAATAGCTAAACTCTCTAAATTCTGTGCAAGAACCGTCTGAGTTTCGGTAGCTCTAGTAGTTGAAACAGCAAAAGCGGCACTAGCGGCACCTTCAAGAATAGTAACTTCGATTTCAGGTACACCAGGATACTCGAGCTTAAACAATAATTTGTTTACGTGGCTGGGAAGCTCGAGTTCTTCTTGGAATGCACCTAGTTCGTCGGTGAGTCCTGAGAAGGCGAGTATGCCGGGGTCTGGGTTGTCTTCTGAATTCAAATCATAAGAGTGATAGATACTAAAGAAGGTATTTTCTAAAGCTAGATTGTCAGCATCTTTAGCACTTATGTTTAGGGTCACGGTTTGAGTAGAACTGTAAGTAAAGATTTCTGGAATCTCTAAGTCATCTACGTTTACGTAGGTGGGTTGTTCAGTGCCTTCTGTGGGTGGTCCGTCGTTGGGGGTAGTGTTTTTACCGCCTTGTATGGAACAAGATGCTAAGAGGAGTGTAAGCATGAGCGTAAGAATGCCATGCAGACGTGGTTTGTATATAGGGTGGTTCATTATGCCTCCGAGGAATGCAAGAGACAACCATTGGGTCGGTTGCGCTACTAGCTCAACTTAGTTCAAGCGCCCAGCTTGAGGTAAACTCATTTACGAACTAAGCATCACTGCTTCCAAAAAATTAGTGCAATGCACATGCTTTATGCTAAGGGCTTTTTGTTACATTTTGTTTACAGGCAATAAGATAGGGCAAGGGAGCAATGAGTAAAGTAAGCAATGAGTCTAAAAAGATTTTATTTTTTAGCTGCTAAGCTACAAAGTACCAATTAACAAAAAGAGCAAAGAAAAGCCCTGCAAGTACGCTAAAACTAAGACTGAGTGTTTCATGGACAGCTTTATGTTTGCCCCAATACCCCAACAGCATAAAAATAGGGAACATAACCAAGAAGTAGCGCATAAGACTTTGCGTTGAACTTAAACTCGGAATAAGAGCACTCAACAAAACATAAAGCGCATAACTCGAGCCTAGTTTCCGCCATATAAAAACACTAATTACTAAGGCGCTTAGTAAGGCAAGGCTGTCAAAGCCAACATGCCACCAAATATCCCCTTGCCCCGTCATAATGTCTTGGCTTAAAAGCCCACCAATATCGCGTATTAAAATAGCAATGGTACCTAAGCTTTCACGCCCCCAAGCAGCCTGAACACTCCAAAAGGCAATAGGGTCAGTAAAACTCTGCTTCAAAAAAACCATGTAACTAAATAAACCTAAAGGTATAGCAGATAAGGCTACCAAGCTACGCCAATCTGATTTAAGACCCCCTACAAAGCCAAGCCAGGCTTCTTTCTTGTAAACCTTAGTTAGCGTCCAACCATGAAGCCTGAGCCACTCGAGCCCTACTACGCCCCACATGATTACGCCTACAATGCGGCTACTGGCGCAAAGCATGCCCATAATGCCTGCCCAGCCCCAACGCTTTTTCTTAGCAAAATAAAGACTCGCAATGGCAAAAACCAAGAAGGTACTTTCGGTATAAACAGCACTAAAGAAAAAACTAGTAGGAAAAATACAAAGGTAAGTAACAGCTCGTTTGGCGGCCTCTTCACTAAGCTCTAAGTTAGTGAGTTTGTATAAAAAAATTAGCGCAGCTATAAAACAACTGTTACTCACCATAATGCCTGCCAGTACAGGGTTTTTCAGCAGACTATTAAGAAAGTCAACAAAGAGTGGGTAGAGTGGGAAAAAAGCAACCGTGCTTTTTTCACCGGGTCTGTAAAAATAGCCATCTTGAACAATGTTTAAGTAGTAACCACTGTCCCAGCGTGCCCAGATATCTAAGAAGATGTTTTGGCTGTTTATTTGCCAGAAGTCTTGACCTGTTTGGCTAGGTAAGGCAATTTCTGCAACATAACCAACTATAACGAGTAAAAGGCGGCTCACAAAAAATATGCTTAAGATGTGACGCAACCATGTGTAGCGTGTAAGCTGCGTTTTTAGCTTAGCTAAGCTAGCTTCTGTGAGCCACTTTTTTGCTGTGTCACGCTTTAAAATCATGGTGTTTCACCCAAATTGCGAATCTGAAGCCGCTCAAAAGCAACGGTGCTTTGAGACACTGTTAAGCCTAAAAAGCCTGCTTGGTTTTGCAAAGGCAAGCCGTCTCTTACAAGCTCACCATCAAAGTAGATGCTATAAACAGAATCTGAAACATCAAGCCTTAAGCTATGCAAGACATCTTTTTCTAAGGGCATAGCTAAGTAACCCTGACCAATAAAGTCACCATCATCATTATAAAAACCCCAAAAAATGCCTTCTTCACCAGCATCATTATGGGTAAATCTAAGCAAATGACCACCCTCATAACCACTTAAACTAGGTAAATTAAAAACCAAGCCCGCACCCGCGGCGTCACTCTGCTCAAATTCAACTTCAACTTGATAATTATTAAAACTCTCAGGATAAAGCACGGTGTAGTCGAAGCCTTCGCTCATGTACTGCCATAACTGCCCGTCTGTTACACGCCAATTACCCGACAAGATACGCCATTGCCGTTCTAAAGGAAACGAAAAATCATTTTCATACAAAACATCAGTCGTATTTTCCGAAACGGTAGTTGAAAGAGCAAGTTCTGTACTTGCAATGCTGCTTTTATCAATCATTAAACCTTCAAAACGCGTTCTGTGAGCGCTACTCAGCGCTAACCAGCCACGCCTGTAGTTTAGATTTAAAGCCTCAACAATAAGGTCATTATTAAGGAAAATACTGTAACTATCTTCAGTTGTTTCAATACTTAAAGCAACGCTAGTTTGATTTAAAGGCAACTTATAAGTGTATTTAGATTGCGTGTTTAAACCACCATCTTGCCCAATATAACCAGCAATAACTGCCAAGCCATCCGTCTGTTCTAAAACATAAACCACATGACTTTCTTTTAAAGAACTGCGGTCCTGCTTAAAAAAACTAATACCAGCCCCAGCTTCAAGCTGAACACTAAAACGCAAACCTGATTCACTCAAGTAAAGCGGGCTAGAAATAAGTCCCTCCGCATTACGATCTTGTTGCAACACACCATCTTCACTAAGCCAATTACCACTGTGAACCTCCCAACCTTCCAAGTTGCCATCAAAAATATAAGGCAAACTCACAAAACTACGCACCGAAGGCTCGAGTCTGCTATGAATGGCTAAGTTGAGTAGGTAGAACCCTAAGCAAAAACTCAGAAACATAAAGGCTTGCTTGTAGCGCTTTAAAACCATAAAGAGCTTTGTTAGTGAGCAGCTAGGGAGTCGTGACAGCATATTTAGACCCCAGTTTAGGGTTAAGCTATTACGTTTTTATGACAGTTGCATCGAAATTTCCGCTTTGCTTCTTTATCAGCTTTTGATTTAAGCGCAACATAAAGCAAAGATGCCTAAGTAAAACAAACGCATACTTTAAGGTCATACTCAACTGAGTTAATCATGTCACATAGCAGTTTTCATCTTTAACACAGCATCGACTTAGCCCAT
>CAYGTA010000161.1:0-1335 GCA_964352605.1 uncultured bacterium
AATGCTTTCAAAGCTTGCTAGCAGCACATCAGCGTTAGCTTTATCAAAAGGCATGGGGGGTCTTATTTTTAAGACATTATGCAAGGGTCCATCGGTTCCTAGAAGAATGTTTTGTTCGCGCATTCTATTTGAAATAAAAGAGGCTTCTTGCGCAGCAGGCTCTAAAGTATCTCTACTTTTAACAAGTTCAATACCAAGAAATAAACCTGAACCACGTATATCACCTATGAGTTCAAAACGTTCTTGCAAGGGCCTTAAATTTTCAATTAAATAGTTACCTATTTCAAGAGCATGTTGTTGCAAGCGTTCTTCTTGCACTATGCTTAATACGGTTTTGCCAATTTCACAACTAACGTTATTACCACCAAAAGTAGCAAAGAACTCCATACCATTATTAAACCTATCTGCAATCGCTTGTGTGGTTATAACGGCACCTAAAGGATGTCCATTACCAATAGGTTTACCCAACACCACAATGTCAGGAATAACGTTTTGCGCTTCAAACGCATAAAAACTTTTACCCGTGCGACCATAAGCCGTTTGTACTTCATCTGCAATATAAAGCCCGCCCACTTTTTTTAGGTGCTTATGAGCTGCTTGTAAGTAGCCTTCAGGAAAAATGATTTGCCCCCCCACACTAGGACAACTCTCAGCAATAAAACTAGCAGGTTTGTTAAGGCGCTCGAGTGTATCTTTTATAGAGTCTGCATATTTTCTGCCTGCATCTTTATCACTAGCTTTGTACTTACCTCGGTAAGTATCTGCTATGGGTACGGTGTGAACCCAGTCGGGTGCGCCTTGCCCGCCGGGGCCGTCGTGTTTGTACGGGCTTATATCTATGAGCGTGTTGGTGTGTCCGTGGTAAGCGCCTTCTTGCACAATGAGCTGCTTGCTGCCTGTGTGCGTTCGAGCGAGTCTTAAGGCAAGTTCGTTAGCTTCGCTGCCTGAACTAACAAAAAAGCAAGTGTTTAGGCTTTCGGGTAGGGTGGCGCTTAGCTGCTCAGCATAATCTAAAATACTGTCAGATAAATAGCGGGTGTTGGTGTTTAAAATGCGCATTTGCTTTACGGCTGCATCCACCACTTTAGGGTGGGCATGACCCACGTGAGGCACATTATTATAAGCATCTAAGTATGTTTGACCGGTTTCATCAAACAAGTATTGCGCGCGTCCGCGCAGCATTTTTAGGGGCTTTTTATAGCCTATGCTTAAACTTTTCCCGATACGTTTTTGCCGTTCTTGTAAGCTGTCTTCTTTGCTTCTTGCCTGATACGTCGTAAGGCCATTATCTAGGCGTGTTATTAGGTTCGGGTTTAAACAAAAAGCTTGCCAAAC
>CAYGTA010000161.1:1435-2697 GCA_964352605.1 uncultured bacterium
TAATCTAAAGGAAGAGGGTTTTTTGAAACAGCGTGTACGGTGCCGTCTAAGGGTGCATAAATGGCTGTGTCTACTTCAGCAAATAGGTCAAGCCCTAAGTGAACGGTACGGCGGGCACTTAAAGGGTGACTGTTGTCAGCAAATTCAGGAGCTGTGTAAATAAGTCTAGGTTCATTGTAGCGACCTAAGCCTAACTGGCTATCACGTTCTTTCATAAGCCTAAAAACACGATCTGGGTCGATACTTTCCTGATCTATACGAGTATCATAAGGTAAATCTGGACTGGCAATACTCAAGTCAATAAGCACAGGATTTGCTTCAAATAAAGCTTGCGGCAGTATCGCTTGCACCGCGCAGTCTTTAAGATAAGTAGTAACAGCTCGAGCTTTTTCTAAGGGTTCTAAATTGCAGATTTGTCTAAAGCTTGCTTCTACAAAGGCGGGTTTTAGGTTGACTAGTTTGGGTAGCGTTTTGCGAATGGGTTCTTGACTTACACCAAGGTAGGCGTCATCTGGTTTTAAGCTTTGCTGATGCGCGGCAATGGCGACACTGGCGCAAAGTCGTAGGCAGGCTAGCGGGTAAAGCACTTTGAGTTCTGTTTCGCTAAGGGGCGCGATGCGGTTATAGCCTTTGACAAGCGCTAAAGCAACAGCTAAAGGATCTTCTTTGTCTAGCAGAGCGTAAGCCATAGCTATAGCTAAGTCATTAATCGTGTGACTATAAACCATGTCACCGAAGTCAATAATGCCGGTGATAAACTGATTTTTGTTGTAAAGATCAGTGCCACCCCCAACCATAATGTTGTAATCATTAGCATCATTATGAATAATACTTTTCTCTAAATGCCCTAAGTAAGGCTCTGCGTAGTCTTCAAAGTAGCTGTAAAGTATGTCAACCTGTGCTGCCTTAGAGCTGTCTTTAATTAGGTGCTTGTAGCGCCTTAGCTCTAGGGGTGCTTTTGCTAAATCCCAGTAGAAATCACGGTGCAACGCCGCATTGTCAAACTGTCTTAACACCTTATTAAGCTTAGCAACTTGCTCACCTAAATGTTCAAAAAGGTCTAAACTCTGATATGTTTGCTTAGCTAAAGGTTTACCCTCAACATAACTAAGTATGCGCAAAAAGTGCTGCTGCTCACCTTGAACACTTACAAGTGTCTCCCCGTTAAGTGCATGCAGCAAAACAGCAGCGCCCTCTAAATGCTTTGATACATGCTCGAGTGCTGCGTTTTGGGCTTTTAGAAGCTCTGGGTTTTCGCTAGC
>CAYGTA010000161.1:2797-9526 GCA_964352605.1 uncultured bacterium
TTTATTTCTCCTAAATCTACTATTAATAAGGCCCTTATGGTGCCGGGTTCTAAGAGCCTTACCAATAGGGCGTTTGTTGTGGCTGCCTTAGCTGAAGGTTTGTCAGTTTTACGTGGTGGCCTTATTGCTGAAGATAGTGATGTAATGATTGCTGCTTTGCGTGACTTGGGCTTTGCTGTTGAGGTTGATGGTACAACCTTTAGTATAGCTGGTCTAGCTGGGCGTATTCCTCAAACGCAAGCTAAGCTTGACTTGCGTTTATCAGGTACTTCTATTCGGTTTTTGACTGCCATGGTGGCTCTAGGTGAAGGTCGTTTTGTTTTAGATGGTAATGAGCGCATGCGTGAACGCCCTATTCAAGATTTGCTTACTTCTCTTAGTCATTTGGGCGTGAGTTCTGGAACGCAATTTGAGACGGGTTGCCCACCTGTCATTGTTGAGGCTAAAGGCTTAGCGGGTGGTGAAACAAGCATTGCCGGTGACAGGTCATCGCAGTATTTATCTGCTTTGCTTATGGCTGCGCCTTATGCTAAAAAGGATGTAACGATTCATGTGACGGGTGAGCTTCAGTCAAAACCTTTTATTGACATGACGCTTAAACTCATGCAAGATTTTGGGGTTGAGGTAGAGCGAGACGGTTACGCTTCATTCACTATTAAGCCACAAATCTATAAAGCTCAAGACTATTTAATTGAGGGTGACGCAATGGCGGCAGGTTATTTTTGGGCAGCAGCTGCTATTACAGGGGGGCGGGTTCAGGTTGATAATGTGGGTAGTGACTCGATTCAGGGAGACAAAAGACTCGCTGATGTGCTAGCTGACATGGGTTGCGAAGTCAACTGGCAGGCAAGCAGTTGTGAAGTGATAGGGCCCAAAGGGGGTCATTTAAAAGGCGGTACGTTTGATTTAAACGACATGCCTGATCAGGCACAAACCTTAGCGGTCGTGGCACTCTTTGCAGATAGTCCGGTACGTATTAATAATGTCTGGAATATGCGAATTAAAGAAACAGATCGCTTAAGCGCTGTACATAATGAACTTAAGAAATTTGGCGTGCAGGTTGAAGAAGGTCATGATTACCTTGTCATTCATCCTCTTAAAAGCTACAAACCTAAAGTGAGTATAGATACTTACGGCGATCATCGTATGGCTATGGCGTTTGCATTAGCAGGCTTGCGCGTAGCTCAGGTAGAAATTCAAGACCCAGCCTGTGTAGCCAAAACCTTCCCTAGCTTTTTTGATGTTTTAGGCAGCTTATGATTATTACTTTAGATGGTCCAGCTGCCTCAGGTAAATCTAGTGCAGCCAAAGAAATTGCTGATGGTCTTAACATTGCCTTTGTGTCAAGTGGCCTGCTTTACCGCGCGGCTACCTACTTAACGCTAAAGAATAAAGTCAGTGCAGAGCACGAAGATGAGGTACTGGCACTTTTGGCTAAACATAAGGTAGAACTTAAAGCCATTGCTAAAGAACCCAATCGTATTTTTATAGATGACCAAGATATAAGCCGCGCGCTCCACACAGATGATGTAGATGCAAATGTTTCAGCTGTGGCAAGTTTAGCTGCTCTAAGAGACTGGGTAAATGAGCGCCTGCGTGAAGTAGAAGGATCTTTTGTCATTGAAGGTCGCGACATGGGCAAGGTTGTTTTCCCGAACGCGGAGCATAAGTTTTACTTAACCGCCAGCGCTCGAGTGCGAGCTGAGCGGCGTGTGGCTGAGCGTGATGCTGATTTGGAGGCGATTGAGGCTGCTATAAAGTTGCGTGATGAGAAAGATAAAAAGCAACTTGCGCCTGCGGAAGATGCTATTTATATTAATACGGATGGGCTAAGCTTAGCTGAAGTTGTAGTAACTGTGTTAGAACAGATTAAGACTACAGATTAAGATCAAGGCTAACTAAGCTAAGTGAATGGAAAACAAATGACGCCGACAAGCTTGTTTACGACAAAAGCCAAAGATTTAAAGCAGGTTGTCATTGTGAGTACGCATCATAAACCCACAGCGCATCCTATTGTTCACCGCATGGCAACTCAACTCGAGTCTTTAGGGGTTGAGGTTTTACTGGATGTCAATGGGGTTAAACCTCTGGCTGATTTGGCTAAAGAGGCTGATCTTGTTATGGCAGTGGGCGGAGACGGTACTATGTTGTCTACTGCGCGGCGTTTGGTGGGTGCGTCTATTCCAACGCTGGGTGTTAATTTGGGTAAGCTTGGCTTTTTGGCTGAGCATGATCTTGAAGATATTGATGCTTATCTGGCGGGTGCTGAGCCTGAAGGCTGGCAGATTGAAGCTAAGATTATGCTGCAAATATCGATTAATGGTGAAACGCGTTACGCGCTTAATGATGTGTTTATTGGTCAAGGTGTCATGAATCGTTTGCTTAATATTGATTTGCATGTTGATGGTAGGCATGCCACGCAGTACCGTGCAGATGGTCTGGTTATTTCAACGCCTGTTGGTTCAACGGCTTATAATTTGTCATTAGGCGGGCCTATTTTAAGTCAAGGGTTACGGGCTTTTGTTATTACACCCATTGCGCCGCATAGTTTAACCAATCGCCCCATTGCTATTGAGGGGTCATCTGTTATTACTTGCTCTGTGCAGACCAGTGCTGATGAATTAGCTTTGGTGGTAGATGGGCAAGATAGATTGAATTTAAAGCCAAATGATAGTTTTCAGGTTTGTGCTGCACCTACTGATTTTTTGCTTGTTTCATCTACCAAACGCAGTTATTTTGAGATTTTGCGCGCAAAATTATCTTGGGGGCAATTGCCTAAATTACAAGAATAACAGTTTATTTGTGGCTCATGAAACATGAGAAAGCTTAAAATGAAGGCTGAACCACAGTCGGAAATAGGTTTGTATAAAGACAGTTTGTAGCCTCACACACGCAAAAACTAAAAAATGAGTAATCTATGAGTCAAACTGTGATTTAGCTTGCTGCTTAAGCAGCAAAATTCCTTCATGCTTATACTATGAATAATCTTCTCCCCGAATTTTTTCGCCGAGTTGATGAGCAACCCGACATGTTTTTCTATGAAAAACCACGTCGTGTTAAGCACATCGATGAAGCAGCGTCGGGGGCAGCAGAAGCCCTATACAACGAGCTTTTGCCTGCGAGGGGGCAGATACTTGACCTCATGTCAAGCTATCACTCGCACTTACCCGATAAATTCAGCAAAGTAGTAGGCCTAGGACTTAATTTGGCGGAATTAAGTGAAAACCCTAGCCTCAGCGAATCAGTCATTCATGACCTGAATCTAAATGCTGAATTACCCTTCCAAGACCAACAGTTCGACGGCGTAGTCTGCACCGTAAGCGTGCAGTACATGACTCGACCTGACGATACCTTCAAAGAAATAGCTCGAGTGCTTAAACCCGGTGCTCCCTTTGTTGTTACGTTTTCAAACCGTATGTTTCCAACCAAGGCAGTGCTTGCTTGGCGCGCCTCAGACGACGCGGCACATGCTCGCTTAGTAAAAAGTTACTTTGCACAAGCAAACGACTTTGGAGATGTCTGCACACGTTGCCATGTACCTGAAGAGGGTGACCCTCTTTACGCTATCTGGGCATTTAAACACACTCATTTTAACTAGATAAACGATAAGATAAAAATGTGACTAGCTTAAACGTCACATTTTTATCTAATGGTTATGGTGAAGACAGCATTGCGGCTTCACTCATTACGGTATTACAAAAGCAAAAGACAAAACCTCACTTTACAATCCAAGCTTTCCCAACAGTAGACGAAGGCAACGCCTACCTAGGTCTAGATATACCTGTTTTAGGTCCAAGAAAAAGCATGCCCAGTGGTGGGCTACTCATGCACAACTGGCAGCTCTTCAAAACAGATATACAAGCAGGCTTCATTCCTATGACCTTACAGCAACTTAAAGACCTAAAAAGCCTAAAAACAGATGTTCTTATTGTTGTTGGTGACGCCTTTGCGCTGCTCTTATCAAGCCTAGTAAGCTGCAAACACCGTTTTTACATACAGACCCTCGTTTCTGCACACCATCAAAAACAACAAAGCAAAAATCTAAATAGATTCTTCATGGAAAACCTAAGTTACCCAGAAAGAGCCCTCACAAGGCATCTTGTTGAACAGCTATATGTCAGAGATGACTTAACGGCTAGCAAGTTAAAAGAAATAGGCATAAAACACGTAAGTTCACTAGGCAACCCCATGCTTGACAAATTAAAAGGAAGCCCCATGCCCTTTAAAGCACCTGTCATTGCGCTACTACCAGGCACACGCCAATACGCAAAACAATCCTTAAGCCTCATGCTCGAGTCTTTAACCCAATTAACAAATACAATTGCTTTAGTAGCATGGGCAGGCAGCGAACTTCCTCATCATTTTGATGCATGGCAAAGTGTTACCTACAAGCCTCAAGAAGGCCTAATAAAAAAACTCGAGCTTAACTCAAATACGGTTTTTATTTTTGAGGGCCGCTTTGCAGATGTGCTGCATTCTGCTGATCTTGTTTTAGGTACTGCCGGCACAGCAAACGAACAAGCAGCAGCTTTAGCTAAACCCGTTGTTTCGTTTCCGCTAGAACCCCTTTACTCTTTAAGTTTTTTAGAAAATCAAAAAAGACTGCTTTCACACGCGCTAAGCATTTCAGAGCCAGACCCGCAAAGCATTGCCACAAGTCTTAAGTATTTACTAAACGACAAACAAGCCTACCAACAAGCCGCAGCTACAGGTAAAGAACGCATGGGTAAAGCAGGCGGAAGTGAAGCCATCATTAAAGATATTCTAAAAAGAGTACTCGAGTTTGAATCTCTTGACTAACGTTTTTACATAGCTTAACTTGGGGTTTCAGTGACAATGATGGGTTTCGAGCTGCTTTGATGTGAGCCTGCTGAAATTAGCGAAGCGAGTGCTTCAGGATGAACTTTATGATTTTTTAGGTCTTTGCAGTCAAGCCAAACAGGTGTATAGCTTCCATTGATAGAGCCTACAGAAGAAGTTAACTCTTCGCCTAGTCCAGTTCCAAACTCACCTGCAACTATAGTTGCCGAAAAATAGTACTGCTCACTCTGACCAAATATCACTTTTAAAATCAGCCTCTCTAAAACTACACGTACACCTAGCTCCTCAAAAGACTCTCTTATGGCAGTTTCTTCAAGGCTTTCATCTTCTTCAACCCCACCGCCCGGAAAGGTGTAGTAGATACCTCGCTCATTTTCTCGTTTTATAAGCGCGACATGGTTGTTTTCAATTATGATAACTGCACTACGTTTATGTTTCATTGATGCCAACTTTCTCTTTTTAAATAGTGAGTTAGGTGAATCGGAATAGATGTACCCAGTTTGCAGCAATTTTTATGGCAAATGAAGTTAAATATCAGAGTTATAGGAATTTATGGTTAACTGTTTTGCTTGCAAACAAACACAACATTGCCGCTTTTGTTAATCAGCTTTGCTATACTCTCTCTTTGGTTATTAAGGAATGATTTTAATTTTCTATTTAGTTAGGTTTCAAGGAGTTCATTTATGCTAGGTGTTGGTATTGTTGGTCTGCCCAATGTGGGTAAGAGTACCTTGTTTAATGCAATTACAAAAGCGCAAGTTGAAGCTGCAAATTACCCGTTTGCAACCATAGATAAAAATGTAGGCATGGTGCCTGTGCCAGATGAGCGCTTAATTCCGCTGCGCGACTTGTTTACAAAGGGTGACAGGGTTCCACCGGTTATTCCTACCACGGTTGAATTTGTTGACATTGCAGGGCTTGTTAAAGGTGCCAGTAAAGGTGAAGGGCTGGGTAATCAGTTCTTAGCTAATATTCGGGAAGTGAGCGCTATTGCTCATGTAGTGCGTTGTTTTGATGATGATAATGTCATTCATGTTGCAGGTAAAGTTGACCCTATTGCCGATATTGAAACTATTAATTTAGAGCTTGCTCTGGCTGATATTCAGAGTTTAGATAATCGTTTGAGTAAGTTGCGTCGCAGTGCTAAGACAAATAAAGAAGATGCCCTTGTGGTTGAGGCTGTTGAAGCAATGATTGCAAAGCTTTCGGAGGGTATTCCTGCGCGTTTAACAGATATTGAGCTTCCTGCAGATTTTAATTTGCTTACCAATAAGCCTGTCATTTATGTTTGTAATGTCTCTGAAGATGACATTCTTAGTGGCAATGCGTACGTTGATAAAGTTAAGGCGCATGCTGAAACTGAAAAGTCAGAAGTTGTAATGATTTCTGCTCAGATTGAGGGTGAGCTAGGTGAACTTAATGATGAAGATGCGCTAGAGTTCTTGCAGGATTTAGGCTTAGAAGAGCCGGGGTTAAATAGGCTTATTAAGAAAGGTTATGAAATTCTTAATCTGATTACTTTTTTAACGGCTGGTGAAAAGGAAGTACGTGCCTGGACGGTGACAAGAGGCGCAAAAGGGCCTCAAGCTGCAGGGGAAATTCATACGGATTTTGAGCGTGGCTATATTCGAGCTGAAGTGATAGCTTGGGATAAGTTGGTTGAGGCAGGCGGAACAGTGAATGCTAAGTCAAAAGGTTGGGTTCGTACTGAAGGTAAAGAATATGTTGTGCAAGATGGCGATGTAATTCACTTTTTGTTTAACGTTTAAGCGCTAAACTCAAATTCTTATATTTGCGAAACGTCTTAAAGATAGTGCTTAGAACTGCTTTTAAGGCGTTTATAAATTTGCTCGGTTATATAGCCTTTTGCATTTAAAGCGCTTAGCTAGTTTTAAATGCCGAGCTAGC
>CAYGTA010000162.1:0-9519 GCA_964352605.1 uncultured bacterium
TTATAGGCAAAAGAGCATGTTTGGACAACAGCTTCCTCATGATCTAACTTTTCTTTGGCCCTGTTAAATTTACACACCTAGAAAAAACTGCCAAGTGGGAATGGTAATATAAAAACTTTTGCTTATGCTTTGGCTATACTTAGGGTCATTTTTGCACCTAAAAGCTATCTACATTTAAAATAAGCTACATGTGCTCCTTATGCTTAGCTCACTAATCTACTAATAGTTTACGACGTTCAGTAATGGTTCATTTGCGAGGTATCGCCTTAGATTCTCACAGAATAAATCTGTTAACCTTGCATTCTCTGATTCTACTGTACTAGCTGAGTGGGGCGTTATAAAGACATTGGACATATCCCAAAGCGGGTTGTTGATTGCCATTGGCTCAACCATTGCGACATCCAAAGCTGCGCCTCCAAGGTGCCCTGAGGCTAAGGAGGTGATTAGCGCTTCTTCGCGGACAAGTACACCTCGACCGATGTTAATCAGTACTGCTCCTTCAGGCAGTAGGGCTAACTCGTCATCCCCAATCATGCCTTCTGTCTCTGGCGTGTGTGGACATATAAGTACAAGCGCGTTAGCTCGGGGAAGCACGTCATGCAACCTATCGGGCGTAGTGGCCTCATCAACGTTATATGTACTTGGATTATCTATAACGGTGCGTCGCACACCAATGACATACATGCCTACCGCGTGGCAGACACGCGCAATCTCCTGCCCCACGGCACCCAGTCCGATTACGACAATGGTCATGCCGCGTAGCTCCCGACCTGAATAGCGTTCCCATTTATGGTCTCGCTGTTCACGAAGACGTTTAGGCACATTTTTAACAAAGTATAAAAGTGACAATAGTGTGTGTTCAGCAAGTGGACCGGCATGAATGCCAGCAGCGTTAGTTACAATGATTTTTGTTCTGGAAATACCTGAACTATTTAGTAGTGGACCTATACCAGATGAGGTTGCCTGAATCCAAGAAAGCCTAGGTGCTATCGAAGGTAAGATCGGTAGTAGGCCGCGGTCAAAGTCGTAGTGGATCTCGGCTTCGCTCAACATTGAATGGAAACGTTTTTCCTGCTCTTGTGAGCGGCGAAAGGTTGGGCTCCCCGTGTGATCAGCTTGGTATCGCGGTGGCGCAAGGAGGGAGGGCTCGTACATTACAGTGATTTCAGACGACAGCGAAGCGATTCGCTGCACATGCTTAGACTCCAAATAAGATGCAATAGCAATTTTGATTGACAAGGAAGGCCTCCGGGTATGGGCAAATGCAAGGGGAATGGCTAACATGGTTAAATTCTCTTAAGATTTTTGAGAACCGTAAAAGCGCATTCTTGCGGAAAACACTTTTATAAGATATCATAAAAATGTTCAACTGTTAACAATAGACAGTTGATTATCCATACTTGAAACGAATGTACCCTGCAGATCACCTGTTGTACGCGTTTCTATTCGCAGTTACCAAAGGCCTCTTACGTCCCCCTTTGGTAGGCGAAGCGAAGGGAGAAAAAAGATGAACCGAAATGTAGCAATACCGAAACCCAAAATACTAGGTGTCCTGATCATATTAGCTACCCTCATGGGTTTCAGCTTCGGTCAAGAATCGCCAGTATATGGCGGTACCCTATCGATTGCCTATACATCAACCTCACCTCACATCGATATTCAAGCCACGAATCAAGGTTCACTCTCTGAATCAGCACATTACATCTACGAAACCCTATTTGACCGCAATGCTGAAGGGGAAATTGTAGGTTTACTTGCAACTGGTTTCGAAATCAGTAACGACGGCCTCACCTATACATTTTCATTGCAACCAAACGTTACTTTTCATGACGGAACAGTTTTTGATGCAGAGGCCGTAAAGTACAATTTTGAGCGAAAGATAACATTGCAACTTCCCACTTGGGACTCTATACCATGGGACTCAATAGAAGTTATAGACCCATTAACTCTACAAGTTAATCTAACCGCACCGGCACCACACATCGTACCCGTGCTTTCTGCAAAGACATGGTCAATGTATTCACCAACTTGGGCTGAAGCCGTTGGGCCAGACGGCGTGAAAAGTGAGGGGGTTGGAACTGGAGCGTTTATGGTTGAAGAGTTCTTACCAAATGACACTTTGCGCCTAGTTCGCAACCCGAACTATTGGCAAGAAGGCTTGCCTTACCTAGATGAAGTGGTGTTTCGTGTCATTCCAGATGCAAATACTCGTTCCGCCTTGCTCGAGTCGGGTGATGTTGATATTGCCATCGGTCTACCCGTACCGGTAACAGAGCGACTTAAACTCGATTCTCGTTTCAACGTGTTAGAAGCGTTGAGTGCTAGGCAGTACTACATAACCCTTAACAATAAAAAAGCTCCCACCGATGATGTACTGGTGCGCCAAGCAATTAATCACGCAGTTGATAAAGAAGGTATTATCCGAGCAGTATTCTTAGGGGTGGGTGCACAGGTTGCAAACGCTGTTTACATGACACCACAAGTAACCGGTTACGTCCCTGTTGGGAACTACGCCTATGATCCTGATTTAGCTGCTTCTTTACTTGAGCAAGCAGGTTGGATGATGGGTTCTGACGGTGTTAGGCTTAAGAACGGCGAACGACTATCGCTATCCCTCTTTACCCGCCGCGGCTCGACCACAGGTGATTTCGAAACAGCTGAACTGGTTCAGGGGATGCTTAGTAATGTTGGCTTTGAGATCGACCTGCAAGTATTCGAATCAGCTTCTTTTGTACCAGCAGTGACCCTTCCGGCAGAAGAAGCAACTTACAACATGGTTAACCTGTCAGTTGGTACGGTAACTGGTGACGCTGAGTATATTGTTTCAACATTTTACCGCACCGACTCTGCTTCACCGCGTCTCTACAACCGCGCGTATTACAGTAATACTACTGTTGACGAACTTAGTGACTTGTCAAGACAAGAAGCTACTATTGAAGATCGCAACGTAATCTATGAAGATATTATTGCCACTGTTTTTGCGGATGCCCCTATCCTGCAGCTTTTCGATTCCGTGGCTTTTCTTGCTACAAATGCTCAGGTTAAAGGTTTGTATTTCGAACCTGCCTTTAGCAATTGGCCAGGTAAATACGCCTGGAAAACACCCTAGATAGCCTAGCCTAGGCAACCTAAAAACTGCCTAGGTAAAGGTTTAACCACAGCTCATAAGAAACCCAGCTTTCAAAAGTTTTACGCTGACATTAAGGGGTGCTTTTGGTACGTTACATCCTACGCCGGATTCTTATAGGTGTCCCGATCCTCTTTTTGGTCGTCACCGCGGTTTTTTTTGCATTTAGACTCATTCCAGGTGACGCCGCCCGAATTATTGCAGGGGATGAAGCTCCTCAAGAGCGCGTTGAGCAGATCCGGCGTGACTTAGGTCTTGACCGGCCAGCAATCGTGCAATACGGTGCATACTTAAGTAACTTAGTACGCGGAGATCTCGGTGTCTCTTTTTCCTCTCGGCGGCCGGTAGCTACCGAGATAAGTTCGCGCTTCTGGAACACTTTTAGCTTGGCGCTTGCTGCGATTACACTTGCAACTATCGTCGGTATTACAATGGGCGTAATCTCAGCCCTTTTTCGTGGACAAGCTGCTGACCATTTTGTGACACTACTGGCGTTACTCGGCATTTCGATTCCAGTATTCTGGCTAGGCCTACTTTTAATGCAATTATTCTCGGTTGAACTTGGTTGGCTTCCAGCAGCTGGTTACGGAACCTGGAAGCATTATATTATGCCTACTATCTGCTTGTCCGTTTTCTCAATCGCGTTTATCACTCGAATGACACGATCGTCTCTTCTTGAAACTATCCAGCAAGATTATGTTCGGACAGCGCGTGCAAAAGGTGTGCGTGAACGACTGGTCCTACTTATGCACTCTCTCCGCAACGCCCTACTTCCTATCACTATTATTGTTGGGCTACGCTTTGGCTACATGGTTGGTGGTGCTGTTATCACTGAAGAGGTTTTTGCCTGGCCGGGGCTTGGCCGCTTGTTAATTCTCTCCGTTTCACAGCGTGACATTCCTTTAGTACAGGGGCTGCTACTTGTTTTTGCCACCTCATTCGTACTCGTTAACTTATTGGTTGACGTCCTATATGCATTTTTGGATCCAAGAGTGCGACATCAGTGAGGTGCTAACAGTGCTCAAAACAATGTTTAAGGTGATAATAAGTTTCGCCCGTGATTATAGACTCGCCACACTTGGTGGTCTTATCGTCATCGCGTTCGTATTAACTGGTATCTTTGCTTCTGTACTAACACCTAAAGACCCGAATCAGATTTCTGTTCAGGATTCACTCGCGCCACCAAGCCAAGAGTTTCCATTAGGTGCCGATAACAATGGTCGTGATATCCTCAGTCGGATCATTTTTGGGGCCCGCATCTCCTTATATATTTCATCTTTGAGTGTAGGCTTGGCAGCCTTGGTCGGCGTATCACTAGGTATTATTTCTGCCTGGTACCGTTGGACGCGTGCACTCATCATGCGATTAATGGATGTCTTACTTGCCTTTCCAGGCATAGTCATTGCTCTCACGATTATAGCTATTTTAGGTCGCGGTCTAGAGAACATGATTTTTGCCATTGCCCTTTTCCAAATACCTCAGTTTGCACGTCTTGCGCACGGTCTTGCACTTGCTGAACAGGAAAAAACTTATGTAGAAGCCGCTGTTGCTGGTGGGGAATCGGATATAGCAATTCTGACTCGCTACGTTTTACCTAACATTATAGCCCCGATCATTGTCCAGATCAGCCTACTAATTCCAGGCGCAATCATGACGGCAGCAGGACTTAGTTTTATTGGACTGGGAGTTGCGCCACCAACAGCAGAGTGGGGCGCAATGTTACAGCTGAGTCTCACTTGGGGGCGCATGGCACCGCACATGACGATTTTTCCGGGATTAGCGCTTATGCTTGTGGTTTTTGGATTTAATGTACTTGGCGACGGCTTACGGGATGCCCTTGACCCTCGTCTAAAAGGTCGGCTTTAACGATGAGCATACTTGCTGTTGAAAACTTAAAAACGCATTTCTTTGGTCGAAGCGGAGTAACAAAAGCGGTTGACGGAATCTCTTTCTCACTTGCTAGCGGCGAAATCCTTGGCATTGTAGGTGAGAGTGGCTCAGGAAAGTCAGTAACGTCCCTTTCCATCATGCGACTAATTGACGCACCCGGACGTATTGTAAGTGGCTCGGTGCAGTTTGAAGGAGCTGACCTACTCACGTTAAACCGTGAGGAAATGCGTACATTAAGAGGCCGGCGGATAGCTATGATATTCCAAGAACCTGGCACATCTATGAACCCCGTGCTGAGGGTGGGCTTCCAGATTGCTGAAGCGATCCGCAGCCATGAGAATGTTTCAAAAGAACAAGCACGTAGACGGACACTTGAGCTTATGGACCTCGT
Organism: uncultured bacterium; assembly: GCA_964352605.1. Taxonomy (GTDB): domain Bacteria; phylum Deinococcota; class Deinococci; order Deinococcales; family Trueperaceae; genus JAHEBB01. The sequence continues at coordinate 5,409 of CAYGTA010000162.1, forward strand.
TGGCATTCCTGATTCGCAGCGCCGAATAGATCAATATCCGCATCAATTTAGCGGTGGAATGCTACAGCGGCTGATGATTGCAATGGGCTTGGCACTTTCACCTTCCCTCATTATTGCGGATGAGCCTGTTACGGCGCTTGATGTTACCATCCAAGCCCAAATACTCGATTTGCTGAGTGATTTACGTGAAAAGACCAATGCTGCTGTACTCCTCATCACCCATGACATGGGAGTAGTTGCTGAGACTTGTGACCGTGTACTCGTTATGTACCTTGGTAAAATTGTTGAGGAAGCACACGTTAGCGATCTGTTTACCCAGCCTAAGCATCCTTATACAGTGGGCCTACTAGGTTCAATTCCTAAGGTAGATGAGAAGCGCGAATGGCTCGACGCTATTCCAGGCACAATTCCCAACCCAACTGAGGTTCCTGGCGGCTGTTTGTTTTCTAACCGCTGTCCAAAGGTGATGGATCTGTGCCACAACGTAAGTCCGGAACTCGAGACTGTTGGACTTAAACACCGAGTTGCCTGTCATCTCTATGATCTTGAGGCTATGGGAGATAATGACTGACACTGTAATGGAAACACGGCAGCTGGTTAAACAGTTTCCAGTTGATGGTTCACGCGATGTTGTGCACGCAGTGTCAGGTGTTGACCTGATTGTGAAGCGTGGTGAAACTCTCGGACTTGTGGGTGAATCGGGCTGCGGTAAAACAACGATGGGAAGGCTAGTGCTTAGGCTTACCGAGCCAACTTCAGGTCAAGTTCTAATAGAAGGTCGCGATCTTGCCAAGCTTTCGAAACGTGATCTGCGTCGAGTACGCTCTGAATTACAGATTATTTTTCAGAACCCCTTCGCGTCGCTAAATCCCCGCATGACCGTTGAAGAGATACTGCGCCGACCTATGGATATCCACCTGAATCTCTCAATCAGCGAACGCAGCCAGCGTGTAAGCGCACTATTAATGCAAGTTGGTTTACGTGAGGAGCACCGCAACCGCTTTCCCCATGAGTTTTCAGGGGGTCAGCGGCAACGCATTGCTATTGCCCGGGCGTTAGCAGTCGAACCAAAATTTTTAGTCCTAGACGAGCCAACCTCAGCGCTTGATGTATCAGTGCAAGCACAAATTCTTAATCTACTCAAGCGGCTTCAGCGTGAGCTGGGGCTCACGTACTTGTTTATTTCACATGACCTATCAGTGGTGCGCCATATGAGTGACCGAATTGCCGTAATGTATCTAGGTAAAGTAGTTGAGACAAGCGCAGCCGACACGCTATTCGAAGCGCCGCAGCATCCTTACAGTAAAGCGCTGTTATCGGCTATTCCTATAACAAACCTACAGCTGCGGCGAGAACGAATCAGGTTGACAGGTGATTTACCGAGCCCGATTCACCTGCCAAGTGGGTGTGCTTTTCATACCCGTTGTCCTTTTGTCATGGAACGCTGCCGGAGCGAACCAGCACTTCTACAGGCGGTAGGAAGCGATGAGACCCACTTGGCAGCCTGTCATTTGCTGGAGGAAAAATCTTAAGCCTTCAGGGATAAGTAGCATTTTACAAATAAATCCCAACCGAAAGAAGCCTTTCTAGGAAATCTCCACCAAAAGTGCCCTCATATGTCACTAATTCGGTTGAGCCTGAATAATCCCCCGTATCTTCCTTCGGGTTTCTAGTTTTAAATATGTAAATTAGATTGCCAGAGCAAGGTATTTAGCCTCATTAAATTATTTATCCTCGTCATACTTCTTTCAGAAGCTAAGATCTTTTGTCTAAATAGGTTGCTGCAAGCATGATAAATATGTATACGGAAGAGATTAACCTTTCACCGAAAGGAAGATAGATGGCTTACGAACAATTGAAGACAGGATCTGCTTTAGCAGTGGAGTTAATAGGGTTATTTAAGCACCAATTAGTAATGTCGAAACTGCAGCCTCATGAAGATTGTTTAATTGTGACTGATTCTGCCTTTAACCCTACCTATGCGTCAGCCTGTTTAGGTGCAGCCCTAGATCTTGGCGTCTCTGCTTATATAATAACCTTACCTCATGACCACTTTGAACCTAACGAATCATTTGCTGCGGCCCTAGCAAATAGCAAACTTATCATTGCTATGACAACCCATAGACTTCATTATCTGAAGGAAATACGTCAGGCTCTTGATTCAGGATCACGAGCTTTGTTAGCCGTTCAGCCCTTACATGTTCTTAAGAGACTTACAGCTGACCCAATTGTTATGGAGAGAACCAAACGAGGTGCAGCACGGCTCGAGCAAGCAAAGCAGATCAGGATTAGCTCTCAGCACGGAACTGATCTTGTCATGGACAAATCTAATCGTCCTAGCCTTGCACACTATGGTGCTGCAGATGAACCTGGGCATTTTGATTTTTGGGGTGCTGCCATGGTGGAAACAGCCCAAATTGAAGGTAGTTTAGAAGGTACTTTGGTACTTAATGTCGGTGATCAAATATTTCATTTAAACCGTTATATTGAACAGCCTGTTGAAATCACTTTTGAGGCAGGACGAGTCGTAGACATTCAAGGGGGGCTTGATGCATTTTTACTCAAAAGCCATCTCGCATCTTATGATGATTCTAAGGCTTATAATGCTGGTCATATCGCTTGGGGAACGGACCATCGGGCAATATGGACTGCACCTCTTGTTCAGTTTCCTGCTAGTGGTGCTGGCAATGCAGATAGCGAAGGGTATTACGGCAATATTCAGATACAAATTGGTAGCAACAATGATCAGTTTTTTCGCGGTAAGAATCACACTGCGGCGCATCTGGGAATCTGCCTACTGAATGCAAATCTAGAGCTTGATGGGGAGCGTGTCATTAGTGGGGGTAAATTTACTGAATCTTTAGCCGAACACTAAGCGCTTATGTAAAGTGCGGCTTAGCCTATTAATCAAAAAGAGAATCATGGGAAGCGATCAGATTCAAATTCGAAATGCAGTAAATCCGTCTTACAGACACTTACGAAAGAGGGAAAGAAATGCAGTCAAACCCAGTTAGACCAAAAGTAATTCAAAGATATCAAGTGAGGTTTTTATGGTCCGTGTTGGCATAATTGGGGCAGGGCAAGCCGGTGAAAGACACGCGATTGGATTTGCACGCTGCCCAGACGTGAAACTTGTAGGAATAACTGATCTGATTGAAGATCGAGCTAGGGGGATAGCCAGCCGTTTTGGGATGAAGGCTTACACGAATTGGCAAAAAATGCTTGATGCTGGATTAGATGTCTTGGTGGTGAGTCTTCCACACAATATGCATGTTGCCCCTGCCGAAGCAGCTGCCAGGCAAGGCGTTCATATACTTATGGAAAAACCTATAGCTACTACGCTGGTAGATGCAAAACGAATTGTAGAGGTTTGTAGGAACGCGAATGTTAAATTAACTATTAGCTTTGTGCATCGCTTCCGTGAAGAATTACAAGTAGCACGCCGATGGCTCGATGCGGGACAAATTGGCTTGCCCCAAGTTGCTCGGGAATCAATGAACGGACAGCGAGGTACTCATTTACCAAGGTGGGTAACTCAAAAAGATATCGCTGGTGGAGGCGTACTGATGTACAGTGCAATTCATGGGCTTGACCGGTTGCGTTGGTTAATCGGCAGTGAAGTGATACGTGTGACCGCTGAAACTCGAATCTATAGTTCTGATACTGAGGTAGAAGACGGCGTAGTCGCGCTCCTCACTTTTGCCAATGGTGCAACCGCTACAGTTACAAGTAACGCACCCGCTTATCGCGCTCAACCAGCTCATTGGGAAACCGAGCTCTACGGCGATAAAGGCATGGTTCGCATTCGTACGCGTAAGTTTGCAGAAATCAGTAATGACCAGATAATGGAACACATCGACACTACAAGTTTTAGTACAGATTTAGGACCCCATTACAACTTTGCCCGGCAAGCACAAGCTTTTATTCAAGCCATCCGAGAAGATACGGAACCTCCCGTTACAGGAGAAGACGGTGTTAAGGCACTTGAAATCGCATTAGCAATTTATGAGTCCGCCCAATCGGTTCAACCCGTCACTTTAATCACTAGCCCTTAAAGGCCTAAACTTAGGATCGGAGACAAAAACCACGCAAGGCGATTTTTTTATTGTCC
>CAYGTA010000163.1:0-3777 GCA_964352605.1 uncultured bacterium
AAATGCAAAAGGCTATAGCAAGCTAATAATTTGCAATATTTCTCCGAATGGTTTCATTATCAAGGCATTCAAGCAATTACTGAAATCAAGAAGTATATATGTAGCCCTGAAGCTAGTGTGTCTCAATTTTACAGGAGTAAGAACTAATGCTCCAAAGCGCTGCTGCAATGTCGTTATAGATTATAGAATTGTTATTGGCATTTAACCCAAAGCAAAATAAGGCAAGAATTGCAGCGAACGTCACTATGACTCAAAGAAAACTTAATAAATGCTAAACTGTCGAAGAAAAAGAAATTGTGGCTTTACTAGTAAGCCAAATTTGCAGGAGGAAGCATGCCCGACAAATTACAACCACCTGACGTAGAAGTACTCACCCCACCAAAACCAGTTGAAGTCATAGAAGCTGAAGAAGCTGACACTATGATTAAGCTTAACGAAGTCACAACATCACTACTTGACCAAAAAGTAGAAGACTTTATTGAAGGTGTACTATCTGCACCCTCACAAAGTGAAGAATTCCAAAGCAAAGTTATGGCTGTACATAACTTAGGTAGCGATGAAATTCGCGCAGCAGCCAATGTCTCAAACCGTTTTCTTGAGCGACCAGTCAATGCTATTAATGAAGGCGCCCTTGACTCAAAATCAAAAGTATCTAAAACACTTGTTGATTTACGTAGAACTGTTGAAGATTTAGACCCTAGCAAACAAGGCGACTTGTTTGCCCCCAAACGCCTCTTTGGCATTATACCTATGGGTAACAAAGTCAGAGATTATTTCTTAAAATACCAATCAAGCCAAAGCCATATCAACAAAATCCTAGAATCTCTTTACAACGGCCAAGATGAACTCCGCATGGATAACGCAACCATAGAGCAAGAAAAGGTAAACCTATGGGAAACCATGGAAAAACTCGAGCAGTACATTTACTTAGCGAAAAAGATTGATCAAGCGTTGGTTGCTAAGATTGCTGAGGTTGAGCGTAAAGAACCTGAAAAAGCAAGAGTAGTTAAGGAAGAAATGCTTTTCTACATTCGTCAAAAGGTGCAAGATTTACAAACGCAATTGGCCGTAAGCATTCAAGGTTACTTGGCGCTAGATTTGGTACGTAAAAACAACCTAGAGCTTATAAAAGGTGTTGATCGCGCTTCAACTACAACCGTTTCAGCTTTACGCACTGCTGTTATGGTGTCACAAGGCTTAGCCAATCAAAAGCTTGTGCTTGATCAAATTAATGCGCTTAACAAAACAACTGCCAATCTTATTGAATCAACAAGTGAAATGCTTAAAAAGCAAACCACGGGTGTGCATGAGCAAGCCGCAAGTGCAAGTGTAAATGTTGAGCAACTTCAAAAAGCTTTTAGTAATGTTTATTCTGCCATGGACTCAATTTCAGAGTACAAACTTGCGGCTCTTGAAAATATGAAACAAACTGTTGAAACTTTAGATGGAGAAATCTCTAAAGCAAAAACATACCTTGACCGTGTTCGTGAAGAGCAAGTTGAATCTGTAACGGCAACCATGGCGTTACCAGCTCCAAGTGAAGACTTGAAACTTTAAAACTAGACCAAAGTCTAAATCATTTATAAATAAAGAGAGACTCAGTAAAACAGCAGGAGTCTCTCTTTATTTTGAGGTATGCTTTTCAGATGACAGGAAAAAAACTTGCCAAACGCCTTCTTTGGGGCATTATATTTGCTGCTATCGGCATTATTATTCTTTTTGTACTAAGTAACACCATGAGTCTAGATTTGCGTGTTGGCTTAATAGCTATTCCAGTCCTATTCATTATAGGCTTTTTGCTAGGCTCGAGTAAGGAAGTTCAGCGAGTTATTCCACCTTTGAATTCTGATGATTTGCAGTCAAGTTTAGATGATTTGCTTGCGCATATTAAAGAAGAAGATGCTTCTAAAGCCATTGTGGCTAAGGTTGAAAGCATTAGGAACTCTATTTTAAACACTCTGCCTAGCATTCCTAATTTGTCAGATAATACCAATAAAGATATTTATTTGCTTCGTAAAGTTGCCTTAGAGTATTTGCCTAACAGTCTTAATAACTACTTGAAAATGCCTTTTAAGGTAAGGCGAGGTGAAACCCTAAAAGATGGCAAAACAGCTCATGACCTTATGCTTGAGCAGCTGAGCCTACTCGATCGTGAAATGCACGGTATTTTTGAGGGCATAACCAAACAAGAAACGGATAGCCTTAGGGTGCACGGGCGTTACTTAGAGCAGCTTTTTGAAGAGACTGATCTGTTCGTGCCATAAAAAGTTGTGATGATTGCGACTTCATGCTTCTTTTTTTTCTCTAGACTGTTCAAGATTAAAGAAATACTGGAGGAATGAATGAAATCATCGCGCATTTTGAATTACGTTTTCTTAGCATTACTACTTTCCGTTCTCGCAAGCTGTTCACAGTTTACACCTGAGAACTTAGAACCCCAACCCAATATCAGTTTAGAAGGCACAGGATTAAGTGCCAGCTACTATGGGGAAGCTGACTTCTCAGGCCCTGAAGTTAAGCAAATTGATCGAGAGATTCACTTTGATTGGGGTCAAGTTGCTCCTGCTCGAGGTCTCTTACCCGGTCAATTTAGTGCTGTTTGGCAAGGAGAGCTAGTCGTTGCTGAATCTAAAGACTATCAATTTTTTCTTGAACATAATGGCATTGCCTCATTAACCATAGACGGCAAGAACCTTCGTTCAAAAGAATTCATATCACTAAGCGCTGGAAAACGCTACCCCTTAGTGCTTGAATTTCAGAAAACCTCAAGCACGGCCAAAATAAAACTCGAGTGGGCTGCAGCAGGTATGAAACGCTCCACCATTCCGCAAACAAACCTTTATTCGGGCCTTGAAGGTATGACGAGTTTAAGAACTCTAGCGGTAGATGCTGGTACGAACCTATTGCTTAACCCTAGTTTTGAAGGTGGGGAAGGCGCATGGATTTCTTATGGTAATGGTAATACAGGTATTGCATCACAAGGCTTAGATGGTGACAAAGCATATGAAGCTTCCTTCTTTGCATGGATTCAACAAAACCTACCTGTGTCAGATATTGCGGTAGGTCAAAATTACACCTTTTCAGCAAAAGCAAAAGCATTTTTACAAGCATCACCATGCTCCATCGCTGTTGCAGGTGGTAACGCCACTCAAGCAGGACGTTCCTTTGAAGAAAAACTCGAGTTTTCTTCAACAGATTGGCAAAGCGACACGATTAGTTTCACTATGCCTTCAGGCACCGTTTGGCTTGCTGTTTACATGGCAACCGGCGCAGAAGCTTGTCAGTTTGATGACGTTTCTTTAACTATGGGTGAGTCAGAGCCTGAACTTCCTACTGATAGTCTTATTCAAAATGGTGGCTTTGATAAGAACTTAAATTACTGGCTTGATTTTGGTGGTAACTCAGGCCTTGTTGAAAGTCAAAATAATACCGGTAATGCCTTAAATCAAAATAGCTACGCATGGTTACAACAAATTGTTCCTACTACGCGTTTAGATGCAAACGTGAGTTATGAGTTAAGTGCTTACGGAAAAGCGTCGGGGGCAAGTTGTAGGGTTGGTTTTGCTGCTGGTACGGCCACTAAGGTTCTTATTAAAGAAGAGCTTAGGTTTAATAGTCAGGACTGGATGCAAGAAAAGCTAACCTTCACGGCACCTGAGGTCCTAGAGTTTGCGGTCGTTTTCTTAGCTTCTGGTGCAGATGATTGTCTTATTGATAACGTTGTGCTACTGCCTGAAGGTTTAGACCCTGTTGACCCTGTTGACCCTGTTGACCCTG
>CAYGTA010000163.1:3877-7367 GCA_964352605.1 uncultured bacterium
GACCCTGTTGACCCTGTTGACCCTGTTGACCCTGAGGTTTGTGCTGGTCTTGCTCAAGAAGCAGAAACCGGTAGCTTGTTTGGTGCTTTTAAGGTTTTTGAAAGTGATACTGCAAGTGGGTCTAAGTATATTGCCACACCTGATGGTAATGAAGAACCCTTCCTATTGGACAGCTTGATTACTCCAGATAGAGATCATGGTGCAAACTTTTGTGTGAATATTCCTGAGGCTGGTCAATATTCTGTCAAATTATGGGTAGCTGGTTTTGATGATTCTGATGATTCTTTCTGGTTCCAAATGGATGATCTGCCGGCCTATCAACATCTTTTTGGTGATATAACGCAAGTCAATAATCCTTACCCAGAATTTACTGAAGACTTCCTTAAAGACTTCCGCAACGCAGTTAATCCTGTCATTATTGAATTAACTGAAGGTGAGCATGATTTTAGCGTTTTCTTAAGAGAATCTGGCGCAAAATTAGATAAATTTGAATTTGTAAAAGTTAACTAATCTGTTTTAAGCCTCAGTAGTTTTATGCTGAGGCTTAAAATTGTAATTTCAAGAGGCATTGCACTAGCGTCTGAGTTGCTTTGTTTCAAAAACCCAATCATTCCGATTAGATTCAATTTAGGGGTATAAACATTTGTCTAGATTTGTGTACTTGCCCTGAATTCTAACGAAACTAGCAAGAGTATAGCCCTTAAAGAGAATACCTTATTTTGCCCCATATTTAAGGAGGAAATATGAAATACAAGCCAATTCTAATACTAATTCTAGGTTTATTATTTACAGCTTGTACACAAATAGCAACCCCACTCAATACCCTAGAAACCCCTCAGAATTTCGAAGCAGGGGCACTCGAGACCAGTATATTGTTGACTTGGGATGCTGTACCTGACGCTACTACTTATGTCATTTCAAGAAAAACAAGTGAAGATGACTTTTCAACTTTAGTGACACTTGAGGCGACTGACAATGCTTACGAAGATATAACAGCAGAAGTTGATACAGCTTACAGCTATCAGTTAATTGCAAAGAATGAAGAGCTTCAGAGTGAAGCAGTTACTGTTGAAGCTATGATTAGCGCACCCGTTTCTACTTGCGGGCCAATGATCCAAGAGGCAGAAGCAGCTGACTTAGAAGGTGGAAGCCTTATCATTGCAGATGATGTTGAAGGCGGTAATGCTAGCGGTGGCAAGTTTGTACATGTTCCCGATAGTGACCAGCAAGGCGGCCTCACCTTTGATGATATGGATGAACCTAAAAATATTCATTACATTGAGTTTTGCTTTAATGTTGAAGTCTCAGGCGAGTACATGATAAAAACATGGGTTGCGGGTTTTGACGATTCAGATGATTCTTTTTGGGTGACGGTAAATGATAATGAACCCTACCTATACTCTTTTGCTGACGTTAGAAGAGGCAGCGCGGCAAATGCTGAAGCCTTTCCTCTTTTTACGGAAGACTTTGTAAGGAACGAAGGAGAAGGAGATGTGATAACAAACTTTGCTGCTGGTGAACATATCATTCGTTTTCATTACCGAGAAAGTGATTCGCGCTTAGATAAAGTAGCACTTGACTTTGTAGCAAACAGCTTGCTTTACTAAACATAAGCGCATGAAGCTATTAACAAAACATGCTGTAATAACTGCTTTGCTACTAAGCACATTAAATGCTTGCAATTCTATAGAACTACCCCTGCAAAGTAGTTGCACTCGAGCTTGTGTAGAAGCTGAAAGTGCCACGTTGTTTGGCGTGTTTCAGCTTTCTCAAAATCTAGAGGCAAGTGGTCAGCAAGTGGTGCGTTCACCTCAACCAAATGAAACGAATATTAGTGACCGTATGCAAGCCCCTGATGTAACACAACGTTTTGAACTTAGCTTTACAGCTTCAGCCGGAAATTATCATGTTAAAACCTTTGTAGCTGCAGCTGATGATGCCAGTGACTCGTTTTATGTGCAAGTGAATGATGAGCCGTACTTTGTTTACTCATTTAAAGATGCTGCAGGAATACAGACTTACCCTGAAGTGCAAGAAGACTTTTTGCGAGAAGGCTCTATAGAGCCAAAGCTAATTAAGTTAAAAGAAGGCAGAAACAGCCTGACTTTTTACTTACGAGAAACAGGAGCTGAACTTGACAAACTCGAGTTTATTAGGTTGCCTTAAGCGTTGGGGCTGAGTAAGTGCTCTAAACAGTGTGCGTAGGAGACGCCTTGTTGAAAATCTTCGGCTAAGTCAGCAACACTGACTTGGGCTAAGGCTGCCAACATGGCGTCTCTTACTTTTAGCCAGATTTTATTTCGTGCTTGACAGCGTGTTTCTTCTACACAGCTTTCGCCCCACTTTAGACTTACGCATGATAAGGGTGCAACAGGGCCATCTATAGCGCGCATGACATCTCGCAGGTTAAGTTCACCTGCCTCTTTAGCAAGGGCGTAACCACCGCCTGTACCTTTTTTAGAGGCAATAATATCGTTATTAGATAAGGTAGCTAAGATTCTGACAAGATAAGGTCGCGCAATGCCTGTTGCTTCACTAATTTCGTCACTACCAACCCATTTTTCTAAAGCTTGAGTGCCCAGAAAGGCCAAAGCTTGGAAAGCATAAATATCTGTAGTGGATAAACGCATTGCTGTTATTATTTCATGTTTTACGTAACAGTGCTTGCTTTGTGAGCAGCTTGCAAGCTTAAACTAAAACGAAAACACAGTAACAATGCAAATGCCAGCACCGTCATGATGGCAGAAAGCCCAATAGCTACATTTAAATCTGCCTCTAAAGCCGCGTAAATAGCTAAAGGCATAGTTTGAGTCCGACCCATCAAGCTACCAGCAAACACAATGGTAGCGCCAAACTCACCAAGTGCACGTGCCCATGCCAAAATGGCACCCTCAATTAGACTAGCAGAACTTAAAGGTAAACTAATACGCCAAAAGGTACGCCAACGATTTGCCCCCAACACAATAGCAGCTGCCTCCAGCTTCTCATCAATACGACTAAACCCCGCCTTCATGCTACGAATAAACAAAGGGGCAGCCACAAAGACCTGCGCCAAAATAACAGCCAAACTTGTAAACGAAATCGTAATACCCAAATCAGCCAAACTCGAGCCTATAAAACTACGTCTTCCAAATGTAAATAACAGGGCAACACCAGCAACCGTTGGAGGGAGTACTAAGGGTAAATCAAGTAAGCTGTCTAAGATTTGTTTGCCTTTAAAGTCGTAACGAGCAAGCAAATAAGCAGTAGGTATACCTAAAGCAACAATAATACCTAAACTAATGCTACTCGTAAGTAAACTCAACCTTAGGGCTTCTGTCGCAACAGGACTTAAGATTGCGGTAGCTAAATCACTATTTCTAGCTTGCAATAACAAGAGTGCAACAGGTAAAACTAGAAGCAGCACAGTGACCGCTAAAGCTGGCAGTAAAACAAAAAAAGGTAAACCAAAACGCTTAGTCATGATGAATTAAGGAAGAGAGCTAAAACC
>CAYGTA010000163.1:7467-9445 GCA_964352605.1 uncultured bacterium
AACTAAGCGCATGACTTGAAACTATAGCAAGCCAAAGCCACAGGATTCTAAGTGCTCACTACCGCGTAAAAAGAAAGCTAACCTAAGACGCTAAACTCGAGCGTTAACTGCGAGGGTTCAAGGGTAGGGGAGAGCTTCTCAGAAGCATCCGTAAGAACACGCCAATCACTTGTTTTGACAAGCTGAAGTAAAATCATTTGTAATTCTAAAAGCGCTAAATTCATGCCAATACAATTATGCTCACCAGCCCCAAAAGGAAGATACTGATAACGAGCAGGATTATTAGCTAAAAACCTTTCAGGCTTAAAAGCATCAGGCTCACGCCAGTAAACACTTGACTTATGCGTCAAGTAAGGACTAAAAACAACACTCGTACCCTTAGGAAGCAAGTAACCGTCAATACTTAAATCCTCCGTCGCACGACGAATACCCATGCTAATAGGCGGATGAAGCCGCAACACTTCTTTAATAACCGCATTTAAATAAGGCAAGGTTCTAACGGTTTGCAAGCTACTCTCATGCGTCATTAACTCTTGCCTGAGCTGCGCTTTCACTTCAGGATGCCTCGCCAGCTCATAAAGCGACCAAGCTAACGCCGTAGCTGTCGTGTCATGCCCAGCCACCACAAACGTTAAAAGCTGATCACGAATAAGCACATCACTAAGTGACTGCCCCTCCTCATCTTTAGCTTGCTTTAACAAAGCCAACGTACTCAAAGCACTCGGCAATTCAGCTTTAATAAGCTCAAAGAAAAAAGAATCTAAACGATAACGCAAATTTTTAACTAGCGGCAATTTAAGCATCTTAAAGAAACGCACAAAAGACAACGGCTTATTCGCCTCAAACAACAAACACTCAAAAAAACGATTCAAATCAGACCTAAGCCTAGGAAACTGCGTCAAAGAAACATCAAACAAAGACTTCAAAATAATACTCAAAGTCAAGTCTTTACAAATAGAAACCGCATCAACAAACGGCTCAGCCTGCCAAGACAACAAAGCCTCAGTTGTTCTCTCCTCAATAAAACTCGAGTGACTAAGCAAAACCTCACGGTGAAAGGCCGGCAAGAGTAACTTCTTCATGCGCTTATGACTCAAACCATCTAAACGAGCAAGCCCCTGACCCAACATCCAACTCAAAGGCCCAAACGCATCCACCGCACTCAAAGAAGCAGACTTTGTTAACAAAATCTCTTTATTTGCCGCTTCACTACTAAACACCGCCACATAACGCCCCGCCATATTCCAAGCAAACGCATCACCAAGCTCTGCGTAGCTCGAGTTCAGTAAAGTAAGCAAATCAAGGGCTTCAGGTAAATGACCCAAAATGGGCATGGGTTTAGGTTGGGGAAGCGTTTTCAAACTTCGGGTAGTATATCAACTCACTGATGTTACTGAAGGATGTTCTGATAGATGTGATGATTCTTTATGAGACACTAAAAAGTATTTGGATCAGGTCAAACCTGAAAAAAATCGCCAGCGTTAGTTGACCTCACAACGTTTGAAGCTAAAATAATATATAAGAAGATAAGTACGAGAGCGGACTTAACCTGCCCTGCTTGACTCAGTTATTTCTTTATCCGAATTATTACTAAAAACTTCATATGGAGGATACCCGTATGAATCTAGTAAAACTGGATCTATTTCTACACCTTGATTTTTTCGGTAGGCTACTTCAATAATTGCTCTTGTAAGCTGATGATTATTCCTGAAGAATATTCCAAAAAAAAGGCCGTAATCTGGGTATAAAATTATATTGTATCCTAGAAGCGGAATCCAACCGCCTACCAAAGCTATTTGGATTCGTGAGATATCCTCTGTGTGCAAAACATGTCGTGCCCACAGAATTTTAAGGGTTATAGTGTCTTTCGTGATAACAACACAATAACTAAAAATAACTACAAAGATTATTAAGGTAATTATTATTATGAATCCCGATAATATTCTCATACCTACGCCATATTGAATTCTGGAGTTTA
>CAYGTA010000164.1:0-9436 GCA_964352605.1 uncultured bacterium
TCATCATCTTCAACTAACAAAACTTTTGTACGCATTTCTTAACCAAACTTCCGCAACCCTTAAGATAACTGTCAAACGCCAAGATAAGTCATTAACCCAACTATTTTAGCCCGACAATTGTCATCAAACTGTCAGAACCACAGCAGCCACTTGACAGTGGCATGACAATAAAGCTTCATACTTACAACATGATAAGCTCGAGTGTAATGAACGCTTTAAGTTATGATTTACAAGAAATTAGTGCCTCTGTTGTCAGAATGCTGAGCCTTGTGAAAGAGGAATGCCAGCTTTGCCAAAAAGCCCTTATTGATGCGGATGTTGTAGCCGCTAAACGCTGTATAGATTTAGATAAGCAAGTGGACAGCATTATGAGTGAGCTTGAGCAGCGCATTTTGGTCGTTATTGCAAGACGCCAACCAACCGCTAAAGACTTACGTTTTTTAGGAGCTATATACCGCGCACTAGCAGATATTGAGCGTGCTGGTGATTACGCTGTGCATGTTGCTAAAGCAGGTGCTATCTTAGCCGAAGAGCCTCCTTTAAAAAAATATACCGATATGAATCGTACTTTAGATATTTTAACGCAAATGATCGAAATGACCACACATGCTTTGGCAGACTCGAGTACTGAGCTTGCGAAGTCTGCTCATAAAATGGATGCTGAGATTGATGATTTGTATGAGCAGATTCAACGTGAGTTACTTACGTACATGATTGAACAACCTAATAGTATTTCGGTGGCAATTCGCTTGTTGGCAGTGGCGCGAAATTTAGAGCGTTTTGGTGATCATTTAGAGAATGTTAATGAGCATATTGTTTTTTGGTTAACCAATGAACGTTACAGTGCCTGAGTCATTTTTCTTTTAGCTAGCTTTGCAAATCTTTGATGTTAAAGCTTTATGCTTTTGGTTTTTATCATCCTGTTCCGTTTTTATACCAAGTCAGATGAGAGCGTATAAATCTCTTTAGAGTTTATTAAGCGTATGATCAGACTTGGTATTAGAAGATGTGAAATTTATTAGTCTTTGTGATCTATTTCATATTGCGCAGGCACTAGGCATAAGGTAGGCTAACAGCGTGAAGGGTCAAAACATTCCGCAAAGGCGGCGTAGCGTCATGATTGTATGTCTTGCTGTTGCCTGTTTATTGCTACTTGGCCTCACCCAAAAACCTGACCTTAGCACTGTGCCTAGCTCTATAGATGCTGTCAAAGAAACCGTGCAGCACATGACCCTAGTACCCAGTTTTAAACCCAAGAATGTACGGGTAGGCATTCAAATAGGGCATTTTAATGCCATTAATCAACCCGATGAGTTAGAGCGATTGCGCTACAGTACAGGCGGTTCCTTTAACGGTGTAAACGAAGTAGATATAAACAAAGCAACCGCCTACATGCTTTCTGAAATGCTTGAACATGAAGGCATAGTGGTTGATCTTTTACCTGCCACTATTCCACCTAACTACGATGCTGACTTAGTGATTTCTATACATGCAGACTCGAGTCCTGAAGCTTACCGTCGTGGCTATAAAAGCGCTCATTTTCGCCATCCTCGTAATAAGTGGGAACCCATTTTAAAGAGGCACATTGATTCTGCTTATTTTTACTATAGTGGCTTGCCAGATGATGATCAAAATGTAAGCGGCAGTATGCTCGAGTATTATGCTTTTAATCGGGCGAGCTTTAAACATACGGTTTCACGTAGTACGCCTGCTCTTATTGTTGAGATGGGTTATTTGAGCCATCCTGAAGATTTGGCTTTTATATCTGATCCCGTTAATCCTGCCTATGCTTTAAAGCGTGGCATTTTGGCTTATCTTACTGAGCGTGGGCGTTTTGTTCCTGAAAATTAAAGGCTTATGACAACACAACGTTTGTTTATTGGGCTGTCTCTCCCTGAAGAAATTAAGATGCAACTGGCACAACAGCAGGCTTATTTAGGGCTTGTACTTGATGAATCATGGTTTAAGTTTAGTAGCGCTGAGCAGCAGCATTTAACGCTTCTGTTTCTGGGTTATGTAGATAGTGCAAAGCTTAGTCTGGTTAAGCAAAGCATTGGTTTTGCCTGCCGAAACAGCTCGCCTTTTGAGTTAACGACAGCAGCCATGGGGGCATTCCCAAGCCTGGACAGACCCAGCATTTTATGGACAGGTGTAGCCGGAGAAACTACCGTTTTAGCTAGTTTAAGAAGTCGTTTAGTTCAGCAGCTCGAAGGGCTTTACAAAGCAGAACACACCAGCTTTAAACCCCATTTAACACTCGCTCGAGTTAAGACTTTCGGAAAGAATGAAAGTATCTCTAATGCTCTTTTGTCTGCACCGAGTTACCCAAATCTAAGTTGGCTTGTTGATGAAGTCATTTTGTACTCGAGTTCGATGACTGTGAGTGGTCATGAATACAAGGCTGTTTTTCGTCAACCCCTTGGGCTTTCACTTTAGCTGTCTGTAGCCTGAGGACATCTGTCTAAGGAAACCCATGCTAGCCTTTTTTTATGAAACGTTTCTTGATTTTTTTAGCTTTCTCTTTGCTTTTAATGGCCTGTCGACCTCCAAGTGAAAGCAGTAGTAGTGCCTCAGCAGCGTCTGCTGATCCTTCTAGATTAAGAGTCGAGTTAGATGGCGAAGCTAAGCTAGGGCAAGTACCTGTAAGTGTTTTTCTGTTAGAAGATGGTGATGGTCTTAGTGGCGCTGAAATTGAGATTACTGGCGATATGACGCATGCTGGCATGGTGCCTGTTATCGTTACAGCGACTGAACAATCAGCTGGTTTATACCGTGCTGAAGATTTTCAGTTCACCATGGCAGGTGACTGGATTATTACTACAGAAGTAACGCTTGCAGATGGTAGCAAATTAAGTGATGAAATGAATGTCACGGTTTCTAGTCAGTAAGCGTGTAAACTATTAATTGTGAGTAACCTAAGAAAAGCACTTAAGGCAGGCTTGGTTGCATACGCAACTTGCTTGTTAGCTATAGCTTTATTTGGTTCACCTATTGTTGCTGCGCATGCTGATTTTGGACATACTCACCCGCAATCAGCAGCTAATCATACTCACTCGGTTAGCAGTTTGCTTGCTGCCACACCGGGCTTAGTTTTTACACTTGTTAGTTCATTTGAAATCTTTGCATTAGCTACAACAGTTGTTCTGGCATATTACTATTTTAGAGTTTCAGCAGCACATAAAAGTCGCGCACCCCCTGTAGCTGTTTTGCAAGCTTAATTAAACTTAAAGTCAATAAATGCAAGCTTGAATTTGTAAGTCGTTTGACGCAATCTGATTGTAAATTCAGTCTTTTGGTTCAAACTATTTGACTTTAAGTCTGTCTTTTAACCTAACTTTTCTTTTTGCCAATTCCATAGTGTTCTTACGAGATTATCTATGAACTGTTGATTCTTGTGCTCTTAAACCGGAGTTTATCAAAACTCATTGGGTAATTGAAAAAACGTTCTAAGTGCAAGTCTGAGTTTTCTTTTGGAACACCTATTTGAAGCTTAAGAAACGTAAAGTCCAACCTTACAAAAATTAAATTCTTGTTGAAATACCGAAAAAGCTACAGCAACAAAAAGCTCGAGCTTCTTGTTGCGCTTATAGCCTTTCCATTGGAGTAGTTATGAATCGTAAATATTTACTTAGTTTTATTGTTTTGGGTTTGTTCGTTTTTGGATTTTCATTTGCTCAGCATAGTCACGATAGTTCTAGTGACTCGAGTTCTCAAGAAACCCATGAGCATGATGCGTCTGAAGATTCGCATAGTCATGATATGAATTCTGAAGACATGAAAGAAGAGCATAGTCACGACATGTCTGATTCGAGCGATGAGCATAGTCACAATAGTGGCATGACCATGATGGATACTGAAATGCCTGCCTATAGCGTTATGCTTGCCGAGCAAACCGTGACTATAGAGCCGCTCATTTTGGCAGATGGAAGCTTATCAATAGGTGTTCGCCTAGACAACATGGATAACGGCATGCCACAACTCAGTGTTATTACGCCAAGTGCTGAAGTTTTGAGCCCCATGATGCTCCATGGGGCTAGCATGAACGTCATGACCTTTCCTGTAGGCATAGTTGAAGCAGGTATCTACCGCGTAAGCGCAATGCTTGGTAGCGACACACTCGAGCTTCCGGTGGGGGTTTACATGGCTTCAAATGATGATATTTCGGCTTACCTTGTTATGGCACCTAATCCATCTTTATCTAGTCGGGGTGAGTCACATAGTTTCTTTTGGGCTTATGAAGGTGACGAGCCCATTCATGGTGATATTAGCTTGCAGCGCAGTATGGCAGGCATGCAGCACATGACAGATGCCGATGAACTCATGTTCAGCCATACGCATTTTAATGATGCCTATGATGACATTTTAGGTACAAGCCCAATGTCAAACGAGCTTCCTGTTAGTTTTGCAATGGCTGGTATGTGGAATGTAAATGTTAGCTTGCTTGAACAAAGTGAGACCTTAGCCTTTGAAGTTGAAGTCTTAAACGAGTAACCTTTAGCTAACTTGAATCGCTTTTTGCTGTCTTTCATTTGTCTTAGCTTGCTCAGTTTTGCCTTTGTGCAAGACAGTTTGCTTGCCAGCCGAATCGACTTGGGTCGTAGACTCTTTTACGACCCAAGCTTGTCAAGCGATGGCAGCACTAGTTGCGCTTCTTGCCACAATCAGCAGTTTGCTTTTAGTGATGGTGGCAATGCCAAAAGTGAAGGTGTGTTAGCTCGCAAAGGCATTAGAAATGCACCAAGCTTAAGTAACCTAACAAATCGCCCTAAACTACTCTGGGATGCCCGCGGTGAATCACTAGAAAGCCATAGCCTAGCGCCCCTTTTTGGTAAAGATGAAATGAACATGACGGAAGAAAGCTTAGTAGAAGCACTCGAGCGTTCTTATGGAGCTGAGTTTAGACTTTTATATGGTGAGCTTAGTCTTGTTCATTTAGCAGATGCGCTCGCGGCTTTTCAACGCACTTTAGTCAGCAAAAGCAGTGCTTATGATACATTTTTACGTGGCGATGAAAATGCTCTAAACTCGAGTGCTCAAAGGGGGTTGATGCTTTTTAATAAACTCGAGTGTTCATCTTGTCATTTGGGTGCTGATTTGACTGATGATAAGCTGCATAACACTTCGCTACATAGAGTTTATGCTGATACAGGTTTAGAGCGTGTCACTAACTTAGAGGCTGATGTTGGTAAATTCCGTACGCCTTCTTTAAGAAATGTAGCAGTAACTGGACCCTATATGCATAATGGTTCATTAAAAACGCTTGGTGATGTTATAGAGCACTACGATAGTGGCGGCAAAGGTCACGCCAATGCCTCTGATTTTATGCGTCCTTTAGGTCTAAGTCATCAAGAAAAGCTTGATATTATTGCGTTTCTTGAAAGCCTTAGCGATGAATCTTTTTTAACAAATCCCGCTTTTTCGGAACCATAGGAGAAAAATGTTGAGTATCGCAATTCTGCTTTATGAAGGTTTCACAGCGCTTGACGCTGTAGGACCCTATGAGGTTTTAGCTTCTTTAGAAAATGCCAAGGTCACCTTTATTGCAGAGAACAAAGGCGAAATTCGTAGTGACACCAAATCTCTTGGTTTAGTAGCTGATGCGAGCCTTTCTGAGGTACCCAAACCAGATATTATTGTTATTCCTGGCGGTGCAACCACGCCGCAAGCTGCTGCAAACCAGACTATTTTAGCTTGGCTTAAAGAGGCTCACCAAACAAGTCTCTGGACAACATCTGTTTGTACAGGTAGTTTTGTTTTGGGTGCAGCCGGCCTTTTAAAAGGTAAGACTATAACTACCCACTGGGCTGCTCAAAGTCATGTTGAATCTTTATGTCAAGCTAAGTACTCTGAGCAACGCTTTATTCAAGAAGGAAAAATCATCACAGCGGCAGGTGTTTCAGCAGGCATAGATATGGCTCTTTACTTAGTTTCTCAGGTAAAAAATCAAGAAACCGCTGAGAGTATCCAGTTGGCTTTAGAGTATGACCCTAAACCCCCTTTTTCTCAAGGGAGTTTTTCAGAAGCAAAACAAACAAGTATAGACGGCGCTAAACACGTCTTACAAGAACGTCCGAAGTAATGAATCATCAAAGTTTAGCTCAAACAGCTTTAACGCCCTCCTATAGGTATTGCAGAAAGCCAAAAAGCACAAAGCTGCCGTTGACGTTCAGCCAAAAGGCAATCCAAACATCCTTCTTTTTAACCGATTGATTTTATTACACGTACTGAAGAAAGTATCTTATGCAAAAATCCCTTCGCGGCCACCAAAAAGGCATAGAATTACCAAACTACAAACCCATTGTCGAACAACCAAAAGGCTTTGACCTTTTTTCAATTCTTGGCTTAAGACGCTTTATACGATGGAAATACGCAAGATTCATCTTTCAACTCCCCCTACTCATACTCGCCATCATGGTCATAATTGATGGCTTTACAGGCAGACAACTTGCCCCCAGAAATGTCGCAACAACCAGTGTCTGGTTACACTACCGAGGTCTAGTCGTGCTAGCGCTTGCCTTAGTAGGCAACGCCTTCTGTGCAGCCTGCCCACTCATGCTCACACGAGGCGCAAGCAGAAGACTCGAGCGTCTTTTAGCCAGTAAATTATCATGGCCAAAAGCCCTAAAAAACAAATACTTAGTTTTGCTAATAACGTTTTTCTATTTGTTTAGTTACGAGTATTTCGACTTATGGGCTAGCCCTTGGCTTACCGCTTGGTTAGCCATTGGCTATTTTGGAACTGCACTGGTAATAGACACCTTATTTAGCGCAGGAACATTTTGCCGTTTTGTTTGCCCTTTAGGTAACTTTAACTTTGTTTTCTCAAGTGCCTCCCCCACACAAATTCGGGCTAAAGATCATGATGTCTGTAGATCTTGCGAGCATAAACCTTGCCTACAAGGGCGCTACTCAGCCGAAAGCAAACCAAGTCACCTACCACTACAAACCAACGGTGCTAATCAAGTTGCCTTTATACCGCTTTCAGACATAAGCAATCAAAATGGTAGCGGCTTTTTTCCTGGTTGTGAAACAGATTTGTTTGTACCTACCATGCAATCAAATATGGATTGCACTAACTGCTTTAACTGCGTTCGCGCTTGCCCTTATGACAACGTTAGCTTTGTAAGCAGAGACCCTGCTTGGGAATGGATTCGTAGCCCCTGGAAAAAAAGGGGCCGTTTGGCCGTAAGTTTATTTGGCATTTTACTAACCTTTTGGGGTTTACTCAACGCGGTAGCCATGATATCCCCCTTCTTTATATTAGCTGAAGCTGTAGCTCGAGCTTTAAACACAACTAATGAATTTTTCTTACTCAGCTCTCTGTTTGTCATTGTTACCGCTGTTGGCTTAGGCATTACTATTTTATTTACAAGTTTTGCCGATTTTATAGGTGGTAAAGGCTTTAAACCAAAACAAGCTTTAGAACGATGGGCTTACGTTGTCGTGGCACTTGGTTTTGGCTTTTGGGGAGCGCACTACATCTTTCACTTTTTAACAGGTGCGCTTAGCATCATTCCTGTGTTTCAGCATTTCTTTGAATTAAGAGGCTTTGCTGTAGACCCAAATTGGCGTTTGTCGCAATTTGTACCAAGCGCATGGCTATTCCCAATAAATGCAGCCATAACAAGCTTCTACTCAGTTATTGCAATGTATGTCGTCATACGCATATCCTTAAGAGATTTTGGTCGCAAAGGCGTTTTGGTTATGTGGCCCATGCTCATTTTTGTTTTGCTTTTTGCAGTAGTAGGCATACTTATTCTTGCGCAACCCATGGAAATGCGCGGCACTATTTTAGGCATTAGCTTTTAAGCCAAACCTCAAATGATTTACCCTACTTAAACGAAACCTAGCTGCAAACAGACCCCCTTGCCGCTAGGTTTAAAATTTCACATTAACAGCCATTTTCATTAAGCTAATACTCGAGCTTTTTACACTGGTGCTAAGACTAAGCTACTTTGAGGTTACGCTATGAAAACAAATCAAATCTGGATTTTTCTTGTCATTATGCTCAGCTTAACGTTAATAGCAAACATCATTCAGTCTGCAAGAGCATTTCCTGAAGACTTTGAACAAAGTTTTGCAGGCACTGGTTTGGTAGAAAAAGTTGATACAGATGGCAACCGATGCGAAGTCAAATTAGCATTGTATGACTGGCTTAACCTAAGCAATAACTACCCTAAAACAGCTATTCCTAGCCGCAATGACAGATTTTTGGTTGTTGGCGAAGAAGCAGCTTGCAACGCAATAACCGTTGCTCAAGCAAGCACAGGCAATCACTTAGCTTTTAACATTGGTCTACATAAAGGCAAATGGTACTTTAGCGAAGCGCCCCTTCCCGGCACAGGCTGCGGTGGCTTGAGTTTAGACTGGAAGCCAGAACCAGAAGTACTTTAACAGCAGCCTAACTAAGCCACCAAGCGATCATAAATAGATTCTGGGCTTGCACCCCGCTCGAGTAAAGCTTGCACCTCAAAAAGAATATCAGCCAAATCTTTAGCTTTTGATTCACTATGAAAATAAATATCTAAAGCTTGATTCAAAAGCTTATTAAACTCACGCTTTATAGCAGTAGCAATTTCTCTATGCTCATCAGGCAGATCATCAACATATCTTGATAGCTTTCGACTACTATCAAGCAGCTGATCAATAACTTCGAGTTCTTTAGCGTCTTTCATAGACTTCTCCAAAGCAAACCCACCACCTGTTAAATATATTACACTCGTAGTATAACAAAAAAATGAACCTAATAAATTAGGTCCATCCTTAAATTAACTTGTTTTAACTTACTGACAGCTACTCGAGCCTTCACCATCCGGAGCTGCTTGACCATCCGTACGAAACGAATGCCCACAACCACATGAACTGGTAGCATTAGGATTTCTAACATCAAAACCACCACCCATCATGTTTTCAACATAATCAATCTCGCAACCCTTTAAAAGCGGCCAGCTTGCCTGATCAACAACAAGCTTAACACCATGATCTTCAAACATACGGTCACCCTCGAGTGTCTTTTCGTCTATAGCCATGCCATAGCTGTAACCACTACAACCGCCAGACTTAACAAACACACGAATAGCGCCATCAGATTTATTTTGAGCAGCCAACAAAGCACTCGCTTTAGCTGCGCCTGCTTCTGTAAACGTCATTTGGCCTTGCATAATATCAGGGTTCAGTACACTATCCATTACAAACCTCCAAAGCACAATCGTGCTTATCTAGTACACTATTTATAGCACATTTAGCCAATGCGAAAGGTGAAGCAACCTACCCATAAAGGCCCATTACAGCAATTTGGTTTCTTTAACACTTGGCAATACAAAAAAACCTTGCTATACTTCAAAGTCGCTTGAGGGAGTATAGCTCAGTTGGTAGAGCATTGGTCTCCAAAACCAAGGGTCGTGGGTTCAAGTCCTACTGCTCTCGCCACAAGAAA
>CAYGTA010000165.1:0-9434 GCA_964352605.1 uncultured bacterium
TTGCTTCAAGTTCAATACGCTGCCACAAGGTCGCAATCTGATTTGCAAAAATACTCGCCATGCCCAAAGCTTCTGCAGGGAAAGCATCTTTTCTATTAAAATTATCAAGACTAAGCATGGCGACAGCTTGATTATTAATATGAATAGGAACTGCTAATGCAGACTGAATATCATCTGCTCTTGCAGCGTCATTTAGTTTCTTGCGCCTGTCTTCTGGAATGGGCTCATTTGAAATTTCATCTATGATTTGGGCATAAGGTTTTGTTGTATCAATAAAAATTTCATCTTCAGTTAAGTAAACATGTTTTAAATCAGCAATATTATGACCAACCGCAGCTACAAAACCAAAGGTTTTATCTACTTGCCTCACAAGCATGCTACCGGCTTCAGCACCAGGTATGACTTCAACCGCGCTAATGAGCACACGCTCAAAAAAATCATCATCTAAGCGACCTTGAATACCTGCCTGAATTAAGTCAGTAAGTTTGGTTCTAAAAATAGTTTGTGCTCGCAAAGATTGGCGTTCAACATTAAGTTCTTGCTCTAAAGTGACACGCTGCCAAATGGCAGTTACCTGAGCGGCAACGGCCCTTGCCATATCAAGCGATTCTTCATCAAAGGCATCTTTAGTAGCAAAATTATCAAGATAAAAGTAAGCCTCAATTTGATTATTTAAATACACAGGTACAGATAAACTAATTTGAATCGCTTCTTCTTTAGCAGCCTCATCAAGCTGAGCTAAAACATCTTCACCTTTATTAAAGCGATCTTCTGTTTTACTATAGTCAACAAGTTCAACATCTAAACTTTTACCTTCACCTTGCAACTCTTCAACCGAAAAGCTAATATCCTTAAAATCAGCCATATCAAAACCAACTGCAGCCTTGAACACAAAAGTATCTTGTTCACGAACAACAAACGAGCCAGCTTGAGCCGTTGGAAACAAGCGAACAACTTTCTCTAAAACAAGCTGATAAAACTTTTCGTTAACGCTCAGCTCGAGTAATTCTTGGGTAAAGCTAATCAGCTGTCTTCGAAACTCAGCTTGACGCTCGAGCTTGGCTTGGGTTTTTTTGCGTTCTGTTATGTCGGTACTTACACTTAAGACACCCACAATCTCGTTATTGTCGTTAGTAACAGGTACTTTATTTGTGAGTAGTTCAAGACTGCGTCCTTTTGACTTTAGGCTATGCTCAACACCTAATTGTGCTTGGCGTGTTTGTATAACCTCTTTATCATTTGCGTCATATGCTTTTGCGTAGCGTTTCGGGTGAATGTCAAACTCTGTTTTACCTATCAAACTTGAGACATCTTCTACCCCCAAATAGCTTTTCCAGGTGTCATTTAGAAACAAAAATCTACCCTGCGTATCTTTGTAAGCAAGATAGTCCGGCAAAGCACTCGCCATAGCCCTTAAGAAATTACGTTCACGCTCGAGTTCTAGGTTTGCTTTGACTAGCTGTGTTACGTCTTGTATTACGCTAAGGACCGTTTTGGTTTTATTTGCAGCTTCTATTTTGAGTACCCGACGCATGAGTATGTACTTTTGTTGCCCTGAGGGGGTAATGATTCTGTATTGGAAATCTTTGGCTATTTTACGGTTGAGGGCTATAAATTCTTGTAAGTCTTGCTCTGCTCGCTCTCGTTCTTCTGGGTGAACCACATTTAAAAACAGGTGAGTATCAGCCTTGATTGAGTTGTTATAACCTAATATAGTGTACGCTTCAGGTGACCAAATTAGCCTCTTACTTACTAAGTCATACTCTGCAAAACCCATTTTTGCTAAGGCTTGCGTTTCTTGCAGTAAAACCTGACGGTTGTACAAGTCTTGCTCAGCAAGCTTTTTCTCTGTCACATCAAAAATTGCACCCTGAAACGTTATTACTTTGCCTGCTTCATCTCTATCTATATAAGTACGATCTTCAACCCATCTTACTGAACCATCTTTGCAAATAATACGATACTCTTGTTGGTACTTATCTACTCTGTCTGAATCATAACGTCTTACTTCTTCATTTACACGCGCAATGTCTTCAGTATGAATAATGTCTGTATAATTAAGACCTTCTCTAAATTCATTTGCCGAATAGCCAAACTGCGTTACGTTTTCAGAAACATAATCTATCTTGCCATTCCCTATACCTAAGTCCTGCGGTAACCATCTAAAGAGAACCACAGAGCTATTTTCAACAATAAGATTGGCTTGATTTAACGCCTCAGTACGTTGAATCAAAGCAAGTTCTTGCTTAGTTTTTTCTGTAATATCTTTTAGGTGAGCGATAGCCCCAATAATTATGCCATCTTGTCGGAAAGGGTTTAGGTTAACATCAACATATTTAAGTTCACCATCAATGCCTCGTGTTTCAAACTGCTTACTTACATTTTGCCCTGAAAGACACAAATCAACAGCAATTTTAGACCGGTTTCTAAACTGATCTTCACCAACAGCCTCCCATAGAGGTTTACCTATAAGTTCAGCAGGTGTTTTTCCATAAAAGTTAGCGTTAGCTTCATTAGTAAAAAGATAATTATAGTTTTTATCGATAATTGAAATACGGTAATCAACCTGAGCAATAACCTCAGCTTGAAGCTCGAGTTGTTGCTCTGCCTGTTTTCGTTTGGTTACATCTCTTAAGCTTATGATCGCGCCTGTAACTTGATTCTCGTGCCGATAGGGCGTCATGGTTATTTCTAAAACACCGTCTCCTCTATTTTCTTCTGAGAATTTTTCTGTAAATCTTCCCTCTTGCCCTTTAAAGCAGGCATCTATGCCGGGCTTTACTTTATTGAACACTTCTACACCAATAACATCTTTAAGCTTTTTTCCTATAAGAGTTAGAGTATTCCGATCAAATAAATCTGAGTATCTTGGATTTGTAAAGACATACCTGTAGTTTAAATCTATAAAAGCAACGCCATCATCTAGCTGATTAATAATAGATGCTTGTCTTTGCAGCACTTGCTCAGCTTCTTTGC
Source organism: uncultured bacterium (assembly GCA_964352605.1). GTDB lineage: Bacteria > Deinococcota > Deinococci > Deinococcales > Trueperaceae > JAHEBB01. The sequence continues at coordinate 2,977 of CAYGTA010000165.1, forward strand.
GCTGCGTAATATCATAGTAAGTAAGCATGAAGCCACCGTCAGGCAAAAGTTTAACTTGTCTTATATAAGTTCGACCTGAAGCATTTAAATGCTCTACTTTAGATTCAGTCTTTAATTCTTCTAAGCGCTCATTAACATAAGAAGGCCAGTCTTCATTTGACACGTAAGCGTAAGCGCCCCTAGCTCTAGAGTACTCAAGAGCCTCAGCAAAACTGGGTTGCGTTGCAATGAAGTCTGGATCAAACGATCCGATTCCCATAGCTACCTTATTTACCAATCGAACTTTTAAGTCTTTATCAAAAAAGATAACACCATAATCAATTTGAGACAAAACCATGTCTTGGCGACCAAGCGCACGCTCGAGTTTTTGTTCGGTTTCAACTAAGTTAGTAATGTCTTGTAGTGCCGCAATAAGCTCATAGACTTCATCTTTTATATTTACAAAACTACGTTTCGAAAGTACAATCTTCTGTGTACCTTTTTCGGTAATTATGCGGTAGCTACTTTCAACACTTGCTTGTGTTTCAATAGCTTGTGCAAAATCTGCTTCTACTTTTGCTCTGTCATCTGGGTGAACATAAGTCAAAAAATCTTCAGGCTTTATGATTTGCTTTTCTGCGGGATCTATTTCTAGTAAACTATAGATTTCTTTAGACCAGCTGCCCCCAAGTGATTTGTCTTGAGTTTTATGCCAAAATGTTCTAACGCTGGTTACTTTAGCAAGGCTTTGTGAAGCTTGCAGTAGAGCTTCATTTTGATTAACTTGAAGTTGAGCCGTTCTTTGTTCTGTCACGTCACTTGCTATGATTAAGCGTCCACCGTCAGGCAGTTGGCTTAAACGTACATTAATCCAACGATTCGTCTTTGTTAAATAGTCGTAGGATGTAGAGTCTTGCTCTAGATACCATTGGTTTTTTTCAAGCCAATGCTTTTTGCTTAGACTTTCTTCCACTGCATGCCCTGCCTCAAAGCGTTTTGCTAGTAGGTCTTTGTACTTCAAGCCTACTTTAAGGTAGGGCTCTGCTTCTGGGAAAAACTCGAGCATTCTTTTAGAGATACTGACAATGTGTGAGCTGTCATCTAGAAGAAGGTAAGCATCTGATGATTGATTAATGGCGTCAAGTAAACGCTGTTGTTCTTGCTGTGCTTTCTTTTTAGCTGAAATGTTTGTAATGACAAGTAATTTTGACTGGTTAGGTAAAGTTGTAAATCTTGTGTTAAACCATTCGCCAAAAATATTTCGCCATTCAATATTAGCTTCAGGTTTTTGTAGTAGACCGAACTTATTTTGAACCCATTTTTCTCTGTCTAGATTAGGCGGGCATTCATAAAAACTGCGTAGCTTTATTACTTCTAAATAGTTTTTACCAACTTGATGAGCTTCCATGAGGTAAGGAACAAAATCATGAAGTCTTGAGTTTAAATTTAGAATCGTGCCTTGCGCATCTGCAAGCAAAAAAGCATCTTGAGAGTGTTCTAATGCGTCAAGTAATTGCTGTTGTTTTTGCTCAATCGCTTTTACTTGAGTTACATCTCTAAGTATAAAGAGTTTATCGCCAGAATCTTGCGTAGTTAATCTTAACTGTATCCATCTTTCATCAGCACTAATCCACTCACCCAACATTGTTTTTTGTCTAAAGCTGTCAAGCCGTTCAGCAACCCAGATTTGCTCAGACATACCTTCAGGGCACTCTGTGGCTGCCCTATGCTCGAGTAGCTCACGGTGGGTCATGCCTAGCTTTAAAAAACCTGAATAGTTAGGAAGAAATTCAGTTAACTTGTGATTAAACGCAACAAGTTTTTCATTTTTATCGTAAAGCGCAAAACCCTCATCATTCGATTCAAAAGCTTCAACTAAGCGTTGTCTTTCTTTTTCTACTTTTTTAAGGTCTGTTACATCTAAAATGCTAAACATTTTAAAGTTGTTTTGCATTTTTAGTAATCTTGCTTGAAAAAAAGTCCCATCTCGTTGCCATTCAAAGACGCCTTCAAAGCTTCTAAAGCGCTTTAATCTGAACTGAACCCAAGCTTCACGCTCAGCCTCATTTGCATTGACTAGCTCATGCTTTGCCCTGTGGCGTACAACATCTTCATAACTACAGCCCTGCTTCAAAAATTCTTTTAGAGAGCTTTGGTACTCAATGTAGCGCTGGTTAAACCTAACAACCCGCTCATTAGCATCGTACAGCACAAAGCCTTCTTTTGACTGCTCGAGTGCATTTATGAGTTGTCTTTGTTCTTCTTCTGCTACTTTTAAATGCGTTACATCTCTAGCAAAAATAAGCTTGCCACCCTCAGGGGTAACACTCGAGTTTAGGCGAATCCAGCGTCCTGTTTGGTCAAGTAAATCTACACTGCTGCTTTTGTCTTTGAACTGTGCAAGGCGTTTTTGAAACCATGCTTCTTCGTTACCTATAGCTTCTGGTACTAATTGATTTTCTAGTCTTAATCTAATTAAGTCTTGAAACCCAAGACCTGCTTTAAGAATGCCTTTTGAGTCTGGAAATAAGTCAAGGTAGCGTTCATTAAAACTTATGACTCTATCGTCTGCGTCATAAAGAATATAGCCGTCAGAGCAGTTCTCTAAGGCGTAACCCAAATGCTCATAGCTCTTTTCTGCCTGAACGGTTTCAGAGATGTCACGTAAAACAGAAACAACCCCTTTAATCTCACCATTTTCACGGTAAGGAAAAAGTCGGCCATTAAAATACCGCTCTTCGCCTTTAGCGTTTAGTCTTTTAAAGAAATTAGCTTCACTATGTCCGTTTAAGGCACGCTCAAAAAAAGGTTTGGTGCGCGTCTTAAAGTTCTCTTCACCCACATAATCACTCAGTTGAGCGCCCAGCATCTCTTCAACTGACTTACCATAAAAGTCAGCTGCTGCCTTATTGACCATAATGTAGCGATAATTTTTATCAAAAATACTAATACGATCTTCAACAAAATCAAAACTCGAGCTTTGGAGTTGTAGCATTTGTTCTTGGTCAGTCGTTGTATTTGCCTTTAAGTCTTGTTCTTTTTTTTCTTCTTGCCATTCTTTGAATCGATTTAGCACCAAGCTACCCAGCAAAAGTAACGGTGAGCTAAAAGCTTCTTCTAGCTGGTTTTCTTTAAAAGCAAACACCCAAGCAACCGTAAGAGCATCATCTTCAAACCTAAGCATAGCTACCCGACTAACAGCTTGACCACCTTCATTTGAAGCGAAGTCAGTCAGTTCTACAGTGTGAACTCGAGCTTTTGGTTTGGGGTTTACCTTTTCTTGGCTTAAGGTTTTTATGCTTAGGTTTTTTATTAGCTCTGAATGGGGTCCTTCATTTAGACTATAGCTAAGGTTTAAGTCGTTTGTGTTTGATTCAAAAAATAAGATTGAGGCGTGGCTTGCTTGAAAAAAGCTTGCGAGTTGTTTTATAGCATCTTTTAGTATTTTTTCAAATGCTTGGTTTGTTAGTAATGTTTCAGTAAGGTTTAGGGTGAGCATTTGAAAGTCAAGAAGCTTTTGCAATAAAGCTTCATTAGTATTTATCTCGGCATCTTTTGACTTTTCACTCTTTTTGGACGTCTTCACCTAGACTTCTCCCTACTATTACCCATTCCCTTTATGTCTAGAGTAAATCGACTGGCTTGGCACGTCAGCTAGTTTTCTCATAGTTAATAGTTGCAGTTCTATGAAACATTGCACCCTTGGCTGAGTTGGTTTGTTTTTACTCCCCTAGTATTCAGATAGTCTAGATTCAGTGGTCGCACGAATGGTCTGATGGTGCAACCATTCGTGGAAATGCTATAGCTATGAAACTCTCACCTAGCGTTGACTGCTTTCTAAGTTTATGAATCTAAGTCATAATAGAAGCATGCGAATTGCCTTACGAATCTTAAAGTGGTTTTTGATTGTTGTTAGCTCAGTTGTTTTGCTTTTACTTTTATCTATTCCTATTGATAACTTTTTAAACCGCTCCAAAGTAGATAATCTTACTAACTTTGTCATTCCAAACTCGACTAATGAAGTTAAGGTTTTTCTTGCCGATAGCCCTGACGCAGAGCTCATGCCAGCGGTCATTATGATTCATGAGTTTTGGGGTTTAAAGGAAAGTATTTTGGGTAAAGCGCAAGCTTTAGCTGATGAGGGTTATGTTGTGGTTGCGCCTGACACCTTTAGGGGTAAAACAGCAAGTTGGGTTCCAACTGCTATTTGGCAGGTTATTAGTACCCAGCGTAGTGATATTAATCAAGATTTAGATACCGTTTATGCATGGCTTAAAGAGCAACCCAATGTAGATAGTAGCCGCATTATGGTTATGGGTTTTTGTTATGGCGGTGGCGCGTCATTGGCATACAGTCTAGTAAATTCTGAGCTGGCTGCAACAGCTATTTTTTACGGTAGTTTAATAACCGATGAAGCAAGCTTAGAGCAGCTTCCCGGACCTGTCTTAGGTATATTTGGTGAAACAGATCAGTCTATTCCTGTAACTGAAGTCAATGCTTTTGAGACTGCCTTAAACAGTGCAAACATAGAAAATCAAATAAGCATTTATGAAGATCAAGGACACGCGTTTGTGCAAAGCATTGAAAATATAAATCAAGGTGGCGTACAAGCAGAGGCGTGGCAGGAGTTTCTTGACTTTACCGCCAGAACACTAAAACCAGAACTCTAAAGAAACAAATAAATAATAATTACCAGCAATGCGCCTAACAAAAAGGATATTGCTGAACTTATCAAAATAGCATTGCGGGTACGCCAACGCACCCAAAGCTGAAGAGGTTTATAGCTATAAACAGAGACTTCCTGACCGTTCCTAAAGCGAATCAAATCATCCACAAAGTCTTCCACGCTAGCGTAGCGCTCTTCTTTTTTCTTAGCTAATGCCTTCAGGCAAATAGACTCGAGTTCTGGGGGTATGTGTTGTTCAGGTGATACAAGACTAGGTTTGGGTGTATCTTTATTTAAGATTTGGTCTATGACTTCGTCTACGTCACTACCCCACACCAAATTTTTGAGGCTTATCATTTCAAACAAAATGCTACCTAAGTTATAAACGTCACTGCGTTCATCTAAGTCAGGATCTGCGCTGGCTTGTTCTGGTGACATGTAAAGAGGTGTTCCGTAGCGTTTACCGGGCTGCGTGAGTTCTAAAGCAACTGCCTTTTTGCCTAAAGCAACACTTTCAATTAGGTTTTCTTGCTCACCTTTAACTTTGGCTAACCCCCAGTCGATTACAGTGACTTCACCAAAAGGACCAACTAAAATATTAGCTGGTTTTAAATCTCTATGAATCACGCCTTGCGTATGTGCATAAGCAACCGTCTGCCCTGCTGCAATCAAAATATCAATCAGTCTTGACCTTGGGTAGTCTTTGCGGCTACCTATTTTATAGGCTTCTAAGTCAAGTAAAATAGAGCGTAAATCACGACCCGTTATGTACTTCATGGTGAAATACAAGTCACCCATGCGGTCACGCCCGAGTTCGTAAAGAGGCACTGTTCCGGGGTGAGCAATAAGCCCTGTTACTCGAGCTTCTCGTAAGAAGCGTTTTATTTCTATGTCTGAGTTTTTTAGGTGCGGATGGAGTTTTTTGAATACAACGGTTCGTTTTAAGTTGTTGTCAAAGCAGGTTTGTAAACTAGCACTGCCACCTTCAGCAAAAGGCTGAAAGTCTGTGTATTTCATTGAGCCTGCTACCCATGCCTTTGGAAATAAGGAGTCGGTAGCTTCTAAACGAATGACATTGTCTTCTTGCTCTTTAAGGGCAGGCATAGTTCTATTTTAAGCTTTTTTGTTTCAGAATTATGATGCATTATTAAGCATTTACTTGTGTCTTTTTTTTACACTGCGTAATTTCTTTTAAAGGTGTGGCGTTTTTCACAAAATTTGTGCGTGCTGTCACAAGAACAACTCAAATAGCTAGGTAACATCTTTCCATAGTTAGTAATACTGATTAAGCCACTATCCCTCTATGTGGCATTTTGAATTTCATTTTCTTTTATAAAGGGTGCCTCACTATGAACCAAGTCATAAAGCAATTAAATACCAAAGTCCTACAGCAAATCTGCTTTGAGATTATTTTTGTACTTAGCGTAAGTTTTTTAATTTATAAAGCCATATCGTTTGCGTTAAATGCAGAGGCTATCCTTATGCTTAGCAGCTTATATATTTTTACCCTCATTACGCTACTAAGCGAACTGTTCAGACAAGCCTATTTTGACCCGAAAACAACAGCTGCCAAAAATAACTAAAAAGATGACACTGATGCAAAAGTGTCATCTTTTTACATGCATACTTTAGTTGATCAAAAAGACTAAGATCATCAATTGAAGGTTTTCAACATACGGAATTGGTTTATCGATACTTGCTTAAAAGTCTTTAACCAAGCACAGTCCTAAACCACAAAGGTATAGCTACTATGAAGGTCAGTACTCAGGAATCAGAGACTAGGGTAACTTCACTAGAAGCGAGTCCTAAACTA
>CAYGTA010000166.1:0-9417 GCA_964352605.1 uncultured bacterium
ATCAAGACTCCTTCTAAAGAAGGAATGAACGAGAATAGCTTGTTTTCTTCGAAATGTGCTTATACCAAGTCCGAAAAGGTACTTCATAAACTCTTACAGAGTTGATTACGTCCCAATCGGACTTGGTATTGTTTCGACGATCCAAGATCGCGTTTACTTTATTAATAAAGTAAACGGAAATAGTATTAATTCGCAGAGTTTGTAGAGGTTTAATAGTCTTTTATATTGCTGACAGTTTCTTTAGAGTCAGCCTAATTCTAAGTGGCTGACGCGTTGATTTTATCATCTACATTGATGTCAAATTAAAGATGTGTGAATCTTAAGGTTTCGGATAACTGCCTAACCTTCAAATTCTATAGCTTTTTTCATTTAAAACGTTTGCAGTGTTTTAAATGCCGAACTTACTGAGTAAAAACGGATGGGCTAAATCGTTGTAGTGTTTAGCATGAAAAATGCTATAACTACCCATAGATAAACTACAATTTAACCCTTTCGCTTTTTGGGTCGTATAAAGGTCTTAGGCTTGCTTTTGCTGGTATGCGCTCGCAGGCTACTTCAATTTCGTAGCTTCCTGATTTAATAAAGTCTGCATTTACGCCTTCTTCATTGGTTACGTAGCCTAAGCCTATGGCTGTGCCAAGAGTGTGACCGTACATACCACTGGTTAAAAAGCCTACTATTTTGTTGTTTCGCCATATGGGTTCGTTGTGGTAGAGGAGGGGTTCTGGATCTTCAAGAGCAAACTGTACGAGTCGTTTGCCTACACCATTGGCTTTTTGTTTGTCTAACAGGGTTTTGCCTAGGTAGTTTTCTTTGCTGAAGTCTACAGTAAAGCTTAAGCCTGCTTCTATCGGGGTGTCCTCGTCGGCTATGTCGTGGCCCCAGTGTCGGTAGGCCTTTTCGATTCTTAGTGAGTTCATGGCGTGGTAGCCGCAGTGTTTTAAGTCAAAGGCTTTGCCTTCTTCTATGATGGCGTCATAAATGTGGGGGGCAAATTCGGTGGCTACATGTAGCTCCCAGCCGAGCTCCCCAACGTAACTTATGCGACTGGCTCTTAGTTTAGCTTGTGCAAATTCTATTTCTTGACTTGTGCCAAAGGGGAAGGTTTCATTACTTAGGTTGGTGTCGGTTAGTTTACTGAGTAAGGCGCGTGAGTTTGGCCCCATAACAGGAATGAGTGCGTAGCCTGAAGTTATGTCTGTCAGAAAGGCGTGCTCATGCTCTAAGATGTGTTTTCTTATGAACTGAGGGGTACGTATTTGTAAGGCTGCACCGTCAACAATATAAAAGCTGTTTTCTGCAGTTTTGGTAACGGTTATATCTGCTTCTATGCCCCCGCGCTCATTTAATAGTTGAGTGTAGACTATTTTGCCTATGGGCACGTTGAAGTTGCTGCTGGCTATGCGGTTCAAAACGGTTGCTGCATCTTTGCCTTGCAGTAGGTATTTACTGAAGTGGCTTTGGTCAAATATACCAACGTTTTCACGTACGGCTTTGTGTTCTTCAGCTGAGTATTCAAACCAGTTTTGGCGTTTATAGCTGTACTGGTATTTGGCTTCTACGCCTTTGGGGGCGTACCAGTTGGGGCGCTCCCAACCGGCGGTTTCACCAAAGCAGGCATTTGCGTTTAGGAGTCTGTCATGCAAAATGGTTTTACGAATATTTCTACTTGTTTCTACTTGTTTGAAAGGCCAATGCATGTCATAAAGTAAACCCAGCGTTTCGCTAGTACGTTCTTTTAAATAGCGTTTGTTTTGTTGGAATGGCATGTTGCGGCGTATATCTACATCCCATAAGTCCATGGGTGGGTGACCATCTTTAATCCAGTCAGCTAAGACTTTACCAGCACCACCTGACGATTGAATACCGATTGAGTTAAAGCCTGCTGCTACATAAAAGTTTTTGAGTTCAGGGCTTTCACCAAGTTGATAACGGTCATCTGGCGTGAAGCTTTCAGGGCCATTTAAAAAGGTTTTTATACCTGTGTTGCCAATAACAGGCATGCGTTCAAGTACTTTTTCAAAAGTGGGTTCTAAATGGTCCCAATCTTCATTAAAAGTGCCGAACATAAAGTCATCAGGTATGCTCTCACCACCATCTCCCCATGGTTTTGCGTTGGGTTCAAAAAAGCCTGCTAAGATGCTGCCGACTTCTTCTTTGTAGTAGGTAAAACCACCAGGATCTCTTAAGGTGGGTAAGCCTGATTTAAGACCTTCTATTTCTTCGGTCACCACATAAAAGTGCTCTGCAGCGTGCAGGGGTACATTTACGCCTGCCCATTTGCCTACTTCTCTTGCCCACATGCCTGCGCAATTCACAACGATTTCAGCTTTTATGTTGCCGTATTCGGTGCTTACACCTGTTACCCGACCCTCTTTTTGTAAGATGCCAGTAACTTTGACATCTTCAAAAATCTTTGCGCCTTTCATGCGTGCGCCTTTGGCAAAAGATTGGGTGGTGTCCGTTGGGTTGGTTTGACCATCGCCCGGTAGCCAAACGCCGCCAACAAGATCAGAAATATTGACCATATCCCAGACTTTTTTTATGTCCTCAGCCGTAATTACGTCAACTTCAACCCCAAAGCAGCGAGCCATGCTGGCACCTCGTTTTAGCTCTTCGAAGCGCTCCTGATTATTAGCTATAGAAATAGAACCTGTTTGTTTAAAGCCTGTTGCTTGACCTGTTTCTTTTTCAAGGTCAAGCAGAAGTTGTGAGGTGTACTGAGCTAAACGCGTCATGTTATGGGTGGCTCGGAGTTGCCCCACCAGCCCAGCTGCATGCCATGTGGTGCCGCTAGTGAGTTGCTTGCGTTCTAAAAGCACAACATCTGTAATACCAATTTTGGTTAAGTGATAAGCCAAACTACAACCAATAATGCCGCCACCAATAATGACAACATGACTTTCAGAAGGTAAATTCATAATAGTTCCTTAGGAGATAGTGACACGCGAACTGTGCATGCTGGCTAGCTTTCCTTTAGCCTGACTAGCCAGCACTGAACACCCCTTTAAGGTATCGCCTTTACATCACGCAATCTTAAATTATCAGGGTCATAAGCAGGCTTCGTTAACACTCGAGCTTTTTTTAGTTCACTTAGTAGCATTATGTCAAATTCTTGTTCGTTTAGGTCTGCTTGTATGTAGCCAAAGGCTAGGCTTTTGCCAGTGCGGTGTCCGTAGGCGCCGCTGGTGGTCATGCCGACTACGTTGCCGTTTAGCATGATGGGTTCGCCTCCGCGGCAGTCTGCGTCTGTTGCGTCAAGCTCCATGTAAATCATTTTTATGGTAATACCGTCTTCTTTGCGTTTGAGTACTGCGTCTTTACCTATGAAGTCTTTGTTGTAGTTTACGAAGCGCTCTATACCTGCTTCTATGGGGGTGATTTCGTTAGTGAGTTCGCTTGACCAGCCTGCATATGCTTTTTCCATGCGCATGCTGTTTACAGCGTAACTACCAAAATCTGCTATGCCGTGTTTTTCGCCTGCTTGCATAATGGCGTCATAGAGTTTTTCTAGCTTCCGCATGGGTGCGTGTAATTCCCAGCCAAGCTCACCCACGTAACTTACGCGTAAGGCACGAACCGCCAAGCCTGCTACGGTGATTTCTTGTGCGCTGAGCCAACGGAACGCTTCGTTGCTTAAATCTGCCTTTGTTATGGTTGTTAAGACTTCACGTGATTTTGGTCCTGTAACTATTAGAATGCCGTAGTCATCTGTTACATTTTTTATGCTTACATCTTCACTGTCTTGAACGGCAAACTTCAAAATATCCAAATCTCTTAATTCTGCTGCTGCGCCAGAAAGAACATAGTATTTATCATTTGCTAAACGGCTAATCGTAAATTCACTTTCTATGCGCCCTCCGCTTGTCAGGGCGTGCGCAAGGGTAATGCCTCCTGTTTTTTTACTAACACGATTGGCAACCACTCTATTTAAAAAGGCATAAGCATCTTTACCTGTTACTTCAAACTTAGCAAAACTTGATAAATCAATAATGCCTACGCGCTCTTGTACGGCCCTGCACTCTGCTGCGACGACTTCAAAGGTGTTATTTCGGCGATAGCTTGGTTTTTCTTCACGACCATCAAGTGAGAACCACTTAGGGCGCTCCCAACCAAACGCCTCGGTATAAACACAGCCCTTTGCTTTTAGCTTCTCAAATAAAGGTGTAAGCCTTGCGCCACGACCCGCAGTGCGCTCCTCACCGGGCACATGTAAGACATACATATGACCGTAATCCTCAAAGGCTTTTTCTTTCACATAATCAGCAGTGGCGTAGCTACCAAAACGCCGTGGGTCAAGCCCAATCATATTTATATCTGCAGCACCATGCACCATCCACTGAGCAAGATATTTACCACTGCCTGCACCCTGCGCAATGCCAATGCTGGCACCGCTACAAAACCAATAGTTTTTAAGCCCTGCAGCTGGTCCTAAAAGAGGGTTTGCATCTGGTGTATGCGAAATCGCGCCATTAACTACCCGCTTAATGCCTGCGGTTTCCATCATGGGGGCACGCTCCATGACACGCTCGAGCCATGGAATGATCGTGTCTATATCGGTTTCAAAAAGCTCGTAGCTGTCTTCCCAGCGGGGTTGACTGCCTTCCCACGCTTCTTGCATGCCTTCGGTTTCGTATATACCAATTAACATGCTTTCTTGCTCTTGGCGGTAATAGGCTGATGGGTAAGGGTCGCGAAAGACTTGCATTTCGCTATCACGCTCATAAATTTCTTTGATGGGTTCAGTTACAACGTAACGATGCTTCATGTTGGTCATGGGCACGTTTAGGCCGACCCAATTGGCAACTCTATCTACATAAGAACCAGCAGAATTAACAACATGCTGAGCGCGAATGCTACCTTTTTCGGTGATGACTTCCCATTCACCATTATCTAATTGCTTGGTATTGGTTACAAGGGTATCTTCGTAAATGGTTGCCCCTAAATCTTTAGCAGCTTTTGCCATGGCGCGGCAGCAGGTAGCAGGGTCTACATGACCATCGCCTTTGGTCCAAGCTACTGCTAGAACACCTTCAGTCTTGACATGCGGAAAGAGTTCTTGGCAGCGCTCAGGGCTAATGATTTCTAGGTGAAAGCCAACAAGTTTAGACATGCCTTCAGCAATACGAAAGTAATCGACCTCTTCTGGTGTTAAGGCAAACCGTAAACTACCAGAGCCATGCCAACTTACATATTGACCTGTTATTTCTTCAAGTTTAGGGTAAAGCTTATTACCATAATCATGAATCAGTCCCAAATTGTAGTTAGAAGTAAAACTTGGGCACTGCCCAGCAGCGTGCCATGTTGAACCACTGGTAATATCTTTTTTTTCTATAAGAACAGCATCTGTCCATCCTTCAAGGGCAAGGTGATAGAGCAAGCCCACACCCATCATGCCGCCACCAATAATGACAGCGCGCGAGTAATCTTGCATACTTTAATCCTCCTAAATCAAGAGCTAAAAACAAATGAGGGGCGAGTGCTTAGCTTGTTTTATTGACTAGCACAGGCTTTTACCATCTACCGTTTCCGGGCTTCATAGCTTCTCTGGGCAAAAGAATCTTAAAATTCTCTCGCAATTTCTGGTCTAACGCTTCACTTATATGCTCAGGAAAGTTACTAAGCATAATCTCTTTGGTTTTTTCTTTAGCACGCACACGAATATCTTTAGCACCCGCATCTTCCCAATCACTAGGGCTATTACGGTCACCAATAGGCGGGTAAAAATAATCTGTCTCCATACGTGAAATGGTCTGGTCATGCCCTAAAAAATGACCTTCGCCATAAACAACTTCTTTTATGACGTCATAACTTAAGGTTTCTTCGTTGACTTCAATGCCTCTAACGGTGCGCTGAATGCTGCCAAGCATGTCATTATCAATAACATAAGCCTCAAAACTTGCACCCATAAGGCTACCTTGCATACCCGCACTCTCCATAATGAGAGTTGCACCTGCCTGCGCAGTTAAAGCTAAGGTATATGCTTTTTCTGAGCCCGACTGAGCATCAGGTATTTTAGAATCTGCCATGCCGGAAGCTGTTGAGCCGGGAAGATCGTAGTAGTTAAACATTTGAGCGCAACCCGCACTTAAAAGCGCCTGCTCTGCACTACCACCACTCATGGCTCCCGTGCGTAAATCAGAAACAAAAGGCCACATACCAAGATTAATTTTGCAGTTAGGGTCAATAAGGTAACAAAAGACCATACCAGCTAGCGTTTCAGCAGTGGCTTGCGCTATGGTGCCTGCCAGCGCAGCAGGACCCGTTGCACCCGCTTGAGCTGCGCTAAGTAAAGTTGCTGGCATGCCAGAACGAACTGCAGCCTCAAGAGCATCACAAGATTCTTCAGCAAAGCGCATAGGTGGCACAACATGACAACAACTAATAGAGCAAATAGGACGCTTCTTAAACGCACCCTCACCTCCCAACAACATATCCATCATTCTGACAGCTTCATAAACACTCGAGCCGTCTACATAACTTACGCCTATGTGTTTGGTGGTGCCGCTTATGCAGGCGTAGGTGGTGTTTAGGTCTACATCGTGTGCGGTTGGCATGTCTCTTGCTACGACTGAGCGCCAGTAGTAATGAATGTTGTCCATTTTGTCGACAAGTCGAGCTATGTCGTAAAGGTCTGCAGTGGTTGAGGGTCGGTATTTGCCAGTCTCAAAGTCAACTACCATGGGGGCTGCGCCACCGGTGCCCATATGTACGCGTTGCCCACCGACATCTAAATTGTGGTCGTCGGTTTGACCGTACATGATGTAACTGCGAGGCACGTTTGCTAAGGCTTCTTTAACGAGCGCTCTTGGGAAGTACAAGCGACCGTCTTTGTAACTACCACCTGCTTTGGTGACGAGTTCAATCATGGAGGGTATGGCTTGTGCAAACCCAAGTTCCTCGCAGAGCCTAAGAGCAGTTTCATTGATAAGGTCCAAGTCGTTTTGACTTAAGGGTTTGAAGAGTCCGCCTTTAAGACCGGCTCTGACAGGTCGCTCGGCTTGGGGTTTGGGTGCTGAGCGTAAGGCATTTCGTGCACTACGACCACCACGGCGTTTGGGTTCGCTAATTTCTGAACTCATGTTTAATCATGCGATAGCTAAGGTGCGGCTATCAGCCTTTCCTCCTTAAGTGATTTTTTACTTAGCTGTTCGCTTGCATCTAAAAGTAAAGAGATAAGTTTTTTAGTGTCATTTTTGGGAAACCTGAAGTGAGGCCCACTAATGCTAATACTTGCCATAGGCTTAAATTGCTCGTCAAAAATGGCAACCGCAAAGCCATTAATATCTTCAGAAAATTCTTGTTTGGTTTCGGCGTAGCCTTGCGCTTTAATGCGTGCTAATTCTGCTCTTAATAAAGTGGGGTCGGTAAGGCTTTTAGAGCTGAAAGCTTTTAGGGGCTTAGCGAGATAAGACTCTAAAAAGTCGTGACTAGCATAAGCAAGAAAAAGCTTGCCAGCTGCTGTCACATGCAGAGGGTAAGCCTTATTAAGCCATGTTTCTAACTGCACGCGATGAGGTGTATTAATTTGTTCGATGTACTTAACTTGATACTGTTCTTGTATAGCCAAATGAACCGTTTCACGACTTTTGTCAGCTAATTCTAGAAGGCTAGGGTAAGCAATTACTTTAAGAAAATGAGCGCTTGGTACTGAATGCGCTAGATTAATAATGCCCATGGCAATCTGATACTTATTAGCTGTTTTGCTAATAGCATTTACATTTTCTAAACTTTGTAAAAACCTTGATGTTGTACTTTTAGCCAAACCCAATGATTGGCTAATCTCAGACAAAGACAAACCCTTAGGATGAGCCGCAATGGTATTTAATATTGAGAAACTACGTTCAATGGCTTGCATTTAAACCCTCAAGAGCAAAAGAGCTAGCTCTAAAAAATGACCCAGCGTTTATAAAAACGCTTTTGCCTAACAGCTATTAAGGAAGCAAAGAACTCTAGAAAAGCTCGAGTGTTTGCAAGTATGCGTTCCGTTTAGTGGAACAGTTCCTTTCATTGAAATTTACTAAAAGTACAGTAATTTCTTGTTTTTGTCAATGTTCGGTTTTTTGACTTTGTTTCCGCGCTGTGTAACGCTGATGTAACGCTCTGTTTTTTAAGCTTTAAACAGGAGGAAACACTATGACTTTAAGGTTATCAACCCTTGTTTTTCTACTCTTTTTGCTCAGCGCTTGCCAGACGAGCCAAACACCTCAAACGAACTCAGGTAACAAAGCACCTCAAGCTATTTTTACTACTTCAGAAAGCACAGGTCAGGCACCTCTAAGCGTTAGTTTTAACGCAGCTGCCTCAACGGATACAGATGGGGTCATTACTGAATATAACTGGAATTTTGGTGACGGTAACACGGCAAGCGGGCAGACAGTAAGTTACGTTTTTCAGCAAGCTGGTAGTTTTACGGTTAGCTTGAGTGTTAAAGACAATCAAGGTGCAACGGCCAGTACGTCACAACAAATAAATGTAACCCCCAATAACCCTACAAATCCAACCGACCCCACGAACCCAACCGACCCCACGAACCCAACCGACCCTAATAATTCAGAAGAAACCATTTTAAGTTCAGCATGGGATGCATCCCTAAACGCCATAGCTGCACCCGCAGAACTCACAGAATTAGCCGTAAGCGCCGTCCTAATTGCCTCAGAACAAGCAGGTACAAGCAACCTAATAGGTACAGGAACCCTAACAGAAACCGCAACAAATGTATTCAGCTACCAAGCCACACCCAACGACAAACTCATAGTCAAAAGACTAAATGGGGCAGAACTCGAGTTCATCTTTAGTGACTTAAGAGGTGACTTCTCAAATGAAGGACGTAATTACTTAAGTCAAGATCACAGTGCCATCTTTCAAATAACAGGCAATGAACTTACAGGTAATCTTAATGCCAACATTCAAGATATTCAGTTGCCCCAAGAAAACAGCCGAGTAAGAGATACCCTAGAAAGCATAAGTGGTAGCTTCACCGATGCTAACAACACGACATGGACAGCTAACCTAACAACCCAAGGCACAGAATTATTTGATGTAGATAGCGCAGGACTCGAGTCTGAAAGTCAAACGCAAGGCACTTTGAGCGCAAGTTCAGTTGGCTTAAACATGACGATTGCTAGGTCAAATAGCTATAAAACCATTAATCTTGTTTTTGATATAGGTCAACAGCTTGCTGATACTTGGCAGTTGGGTAATGACACGTTTCAAATGAATAATGTACAAACCCGAACCATCTTTCGAGAAACCCAAGAAGTTGATCTTGACCAGTGGATTATTCAAGGTAACTTAACTAAAAATGGCACGGTCATAGGACAAGTGCAAGAAGATACAAGTGACGCAACAAGAGTTCAAATTGCTTTGTTTGTAGGAGATACAAAACTTAATCTCGTGTCAATATCTCGCTTTTAA
>CAYGTA010000167.1:0-9404 GCA_964352605.1 uncultured bacterium
GCGATCAATCCGTACATGTTTATAGATGAGCATGAGTTCAAACAGCGACTTGGAGAACTTATCAGTGAAGTTAAGAATGCACCTCCTATTAATGTTCAAAAGGCAGTAGTTCTTCCTGGAGAGAATGAACAATTGCGTGCACAGGACCGTGAAAAAATTGGAATTCCTGTTGCTTTAGAAACCATCGAGAAGCTTTCAAAACTCGCCGCCGATCTCGGCGTTACCTTTAATCTTTAAATTAGGAGATCACATGGAAACACTAACTATTGGAACAGTAAGCGTTCAAGCTGGCGAGATTAAACGAGGAGGCATTCCTGTTGGTGAAGACATATACGGCATGTCGAAGGATATTCCAATTATCGTTATACGGGGAGCAAAAGATGGTCCCATTTTATGGCTGAACGGTGCAACTCATGGCGATGAACCTGAGGGACCCTTCTCTATTCATCTTGCACTGCAACAAATTGATGTAAGCAAATTAAAGGGCACGATTGTTGCTGTTCCAGTTATGAATGTAGATGCGTTTACCGCAGGCAAACGAGGGAATCCTTTAGACACCTTTTCCTATGACCTAAACCGAGTTTACCCTGGCAAAGCTGACGGCTACCCTAGCGAACGAATCGCCGATGCCCACTGGCAGGCTATGAAAGAGAGCTGTGACTTACAAATCGCCATTCACTCAGGCGGTGAGCACTCCTACCTTGCACACATGATTTTTTCGGCACCCAACCCAGAAAGTCTTGAGTTAGCTGCAGCCATGGGGGTCAACTGGACACTCGTTTTTAAAAGTGGAACTGGCTCAGGGAACCCCAGTTCCATGATGGGTAAACAAGGTAAAGCTGGTGTCACCGTTGAACTAGGGGGAAATTGCCGAACGTTAACCAGTGATTTTCACAGCGTGGCTCAAGATTTGGCTGACGGTTATCTAAACGTAATGCGCCACTACGGCATGATAGCAGGTGACGCTCAGTACGCGAAGGCTTGGCGGCAAGGCTATCAAATTGCCCTTTTGGCACCTAAAACAGGCATGTTTGTTGGTACGGCTGACTTGCCCTTTGAAACCGAATTGGAAGAAGGAACTATTCTTGGGAAAATTTATAACCTTTTTGGTGACGTAATAGCCGAAGTAAAAGCTCCACAAAAAGGTGTTGTCTTTGGATTACGTTCTCGCCCAAGTGTACTCGAAGGGGAATGGTGCTGCTTTTTTGGCGTTGTGGAACAAACTGTTACAGATTTAATCCCTAATGGAAAACGATGATAAAGCGTGGATTGATACCTGAAGACGTTCTAAAATTTAATTGGCTTGCCGAAATCGCGCTCAGTCCAAATGGCAGTTATGTTGCATATACAGTAAAAAGGGTTGATCCTGAAAACAATAGCTACACTATTGATGTATTTATAAAGGACACAATAACCAAAAAAAGCATCTGTGTAACAGACGGAACAAGCATAGCCACTAGCTTATCTTGGAGTCCTGACAGTTCGAGTCTCGCCTTTTCAGAAGCTAATAGTAATAGCATTAGTATCTATCTGGTTGAAACGCAAACCTTAACCTTACATCCGGTGAGCGGAGCACTACCCCAAGGGTTGGACTGGTCTCCTGACAACACAAAACTTGTTTTTAATTGTTGGACAAAAATGCGGCATCCTGCTGACCGTGGCACACAATTAGGTATTCCAGCCCCATCAATAAAAGTAGTCAGACGCCTGCGCTATAAACAAGAAGGTGTTGGTTATGTTCATGACAAATTTTTGCAGCTCTGGGTGTATCACATTAATGAAAAAAGACTTCAGCAAATCACAGATAGTGAATGTGACTATGGCGAAGCTAAATGGAGCCAGTTTGGTGACAAAATTGCTTTTACAGCTACGGCGCGCGAGCAAAACATTGCCCTAGGTCAAGGACAAATATTTATTTTTGATTGGGAAACCCAGACTATCTACCCTTTGCTCGATAATTGGGTAGGCGCGGCTAAAAGCCCCGTTTGGGGTAATGATGATAAGTTTATTGCCTTCGCTGGTAATGAATCACCTGCACCCACCAACAGACGAAGTTTTATTGTTCCCTACATTGCTGAAGTAGCTACCAAAGCGGTCAAACCACTAATCCCAAACCTTGATGAAGAAATCGGTAATTATGCGGTATCAGATTCACGAGCTGGCCTTAGCAACATTACTCTAAAATGGACCACAGGAAGTGAATGGATTTACTTCCTATTAACCCTAAAAGGCGCAACCCAACTTTGTAGAGTCAATACTCAGCAAAAGATGGAAGTAGTTGAATCCGGCGAGTGCGTAGTCTTTGACTATAGCCCAAGTCAAAACAGCGTTGCTTTTGGCAAGGCAACACCACTAAATCCAGGTGAGCTTTTCATTAAACAAGACTGTGAGGTGATGAGATTAACCCGGCTAAACCCATGGCTGAGAGATCATCTTATCGCGACACCCGAAGAATACTTTTTTGATGGCCTAGAAGACCAAAAAGTTCATAGTTGGTTGATGAAACCCCATCATTTTGATGAACATAATCAATACCCTGGCATTGTTTACGTTCATTGCTCTATGTTTTCTTGGGACTTTAGTCATGAGTTTCAGTGTTTGGTAAGCGCCGGTAATGTTCTTACATACTTTAATCAACGCGGAACCACAGCTGGCTACGGTCAAGCTTGGACACGTGCAAGTGAAGGCGATCAGGGAGGTAAAGATTACGAAGAAACAATGCTAGGTGTTAGCCATTTTAGTGACCGCACCTTTGTTGACAAGACTCGACTAGGGGTTACAGGGGGTAGCTGCGGTGGCTTTATGACAAATTGGATCGTCGGACATACAGATATTTTTAAAGCAGCAGTGACACAGCGGTCTATAAGTAATCAAATTAGTTTCTTTGGCGTTTCTGATATTGGTCCTGAAGGTACCGAACGTGAAACAGGCGGCAATCAGTTTACAGATTTAGCAGCTATTTGGCGTCAGTCACCCTTAGCCTATGCTAATAACGTCACAACACCTCTGCTCATAATCCACAGTGACGAAGATTATCGTTGCCCACTCGAGCAAGCTGAACAACTTTTTGCAGCCCTAAGATGGCTTGGAAAAGAAGTCGAGATGGTTATTTTTGAAGGAGAAGGACACGGTCTATCTCGTGGTGGAAAACCAGGTAACCGTATTGAACGACTCAGAAGAATTTTGGGTTGGTTCGAAACACACCTTGGCACAAGTCCTACCTTAGGTAAAGGATAATTATGTTAAAAGTTGGCAATATTATCGCTAATAAAGGAGAACACCAATTTGGCTTTCTCGAAGTAGCTAAATCTCGCTCAGGTATAAGTCCAGATATACCCATTCACTTAATTTGTGGAGCTGAGCCAGGACCAACACTGGTCATTCAAGGAGCTATTCACGGCGCTGAAATAATTGGCACGATTGCCATTTTGAACTTTATAAAAAATGTAGATCCCCAAAAATTAAAAGGGAACATTATCGCAGTTCCAGTAGTAAACCGAGTAGGGTTTGAGTTGGGCGAAAGAGGATCACGACTTGACAACAAAGACATAAGTCGTCTGTTTCCTGGAAATCCTAATGGAAGCGTATCTGATCAAATAGCCTACATTTATTTTCAAGAGGTACTTAGTAAAGCAAATGTGCTTCTCGATTTTCATGCAGGTGCACGCACAGCCTATGAAAGATATGTGCTCTTTAACGCTGAGAAAGATCCGAATAATTTGACTGACATTGAAGCAAAACGGCGCAAGCTTGTGGTTGGTTTTGGTTTAGATCAAGCTGCCTTTTTTCCGCCTGGAACTTTTGGTGAAAACAAAGCAAAAGAAGCTATTGAAGATGCAGGTATTGTTCAAATAACTCTTGAGTTTGGGGGTGGTACTGGCTGGGTAAAAAATGGTCGGGATAATGTGCGTGACGCAGAAAGGGGCATGTGGAATACGCTTGTGTGTATGGATATGATTTCAGGAGAAATCAATGCTGATGGTCCTTCATGTACTGTTTATAACGCTTCTGTAGTTCTATGGAAGCCTCGTGTTGACGGCCTTTATGTTCGCCTAAGAAGTTTTGGCGAAGAGCTAAAAGCTGGTGATGTATTTGCATTACTTCGAGACCCTTATACTGGTGAAACATTAGCTGAAATCACTACACCTGAGAATGGCATTGTCATACCAAGTGGTCAAGAATGGGTGACGATAGGGGCAACCTCTGTCGGCATTCTTGGGGTAATTGACCGGATTGAAGATCGTAGAGAAACAAACATGAAAATTGCGTTTTGATGATGGAGCTAAAATGTCAAACAAGGTAGTCAATAATCAAAATGAGAATAAATCATTTGCATTTGTTCCAGTCTGCAATACCCATGGTGGTTTTGAGCTTTCCATACCTGTTCACACTATTAAGGGCAAGAATGAAGGCCCCACCTTGCTTATTCAGGCAGGTTTAAGTGGTTTAGAAGTTGAGCCTGCTTTATATTTACCTCAGATCGTAAAGGAGATTGACCCCGAGCTTTTATCAGGTGTTCTTATGGTTGTCCCCTTACTTAACATGTCTGGTTTTGAGTTTGAACAGGTTAATACTATGTGGGATAACAAAGATCTTCATGACCTGGGTCAAGGAAAAGTTGAAGGTAGTATTAGTGAAAAACTACTGGCCAGCTATTACCATAACTATGTATCTAAGGCTGATATGGTCCTCGAAATACGGACGGGTGCACAGTGGAGTTATGGGCACTATAGTCAAACCTATGCAACTGCAGAGGAAAATACTATCGACATTGCCATTAAGACGGGGCTTCCCTATGTATTGACTGACACACCTTTTGATAACAGTCTGCTAGCGGAAGCAGCGAAAAACGGTATTGCCAACATTACCGCTTGGATTGGCGGAGGTCCAGGCTTACGTGACTATAGAGCTAGTGACGAACAGTTTTTACGAAATACCGTATTTAATACCCTAAAAACACTAAACATGCTCTCAGGTGAGCCAACTTACAGTGTAGAAGAAGTCATTGTTACTAAACACCTTTGCACAATTAAAGACACAAAAGAAAGAGGAATGGTATTTATGAATCAAGCTTTAAAAGGGAAAGATGTTGAGATGAATCAGGAAATAGGCTATGTGAGGCATCCATTTTCAGGTGAAACCATTGAACAAATTAATGCACCAGTAAATGGCGTTATTCTTGATACTGGAGCTGCCTGGCCAGTTTTGCCAGAAGACACAACACTAGCAATAATTGGTGAACGTAGTAAAACCTACAAGATTGTCGAGGGAGAATTATGCTGACCAAGGCTTCACTTAAAATTGACATCGCCCACCGTATTAAAAAGGTTCAGTCAATGATGCGGGATCAAGGTGTTGACGCTTTGATCATTGCTGGCGCAGCTGCACCAGGTTCACTTGGCGCAATTCGCTATTTAACAAATGCTCACTTATGGGGTGGATCAGGCTATGTTGTGCTTGGAGTTAATGATCCAGATCCTTGGCTATTAGCTTGGAGTAGTTACCAAGCACTCTGGAGCAGAAATGAAACAACAACGCTACCTGAAAGAGTTGAATCACCTGAAAATCTTTTAAGTCGTTGTGCTGATATCGCAAAAAGTTACCTTGGTGATAATAATCGCGTTGGCTTTATAAATTCAAAAAAAGTTATGTCAGTAGGAGATTATGAAGCGTTCCAGTCACACCTCAAAGGCTTTGAATTTATTGAGTTAACCGCCCCATTTAACGCAATAAGGCAGATTAAAACACCTTTTGAGATTGAGGCTTGCTTTCAAAACGGTACCATTCTAGATGCCAGCCTTAATATATTTCAAGAACAAGCAAAAGTGGGTAAAAGATACTGGGATGTTTGCGCTGAAGTTGAAGCTTATGTTAAAGCACAAGGTGCTTTTTGGGGACGAACAAAAGTTTCTTTGGACCGAACACCTTACACCGTTCCCACTGATAAAAACCAAAAGATACAGCGAGAAGACATTATTAATTTTGAGATCGTTTATGAATCTCCATTTGGATATTGGTTAGAAATGACCACCGTCTTTTCTTTCGATCCTTTACCAGAATATGAACAAACTATTTTAGATGCTTACCTAGCAGCAGTAGACGCCTCCTCAGCATTGGCAAAAGAAGGTAATACCTTTAAAGATATTTCTGATGCAAATGATAAAACGATAGCAAGTTTCGGCTTGAAAGTTATTGGCAAACATACACCTGACTGCCATTCAACTGGTTTAGATGGGGCTGATGGGCCAAGCTCCTTCGCAGATCCTGACTTCGTCTTAAGAAATAACATGGTTCTGTCTTATCATCCTGGCACTGTATTAGAAAAAAATCATGGATTTTTAGTTTCAGACAACTTTCTGGTAACACCTGAAGGTGCAGTTCGCCTTTCACCCCATCACGCACAAAGATATCACCTTTTATTAAACGCATAGAAAGGAAAGCAGATGAAAACAAGTGAAAATGTAATAGGTATTAAGCACATGGCCTTTGCAGTTAAGAATGCAGAGCAAGCCCTAAAGGTTTATCAACAATTTCTAGGTGTACCCAACGACACTACTATTCATGAATACGCGAAATCCAGAAACCGCGTAGCACTCTTTGTTCTAGGTGATATTGAATATCAACTCTGCCAGTCAATGGATTCTGATGGTCGTTTTGCAAGCTGGATTAATAGTCATGGTGAAGGGCTTCACCATATTTGTTATGAAGTTGATAATATAGATGAAGCCTTAGACCACGCAACAAAAAATGGTGCCGAGCTAAGGGAATGTAAACCATGTGGTGTCACAGGTAGTCACGCTCATCCTGAAGGCTATGTTGCTTTCCTGAATAATGATGCTGCAGGAATAGAAATAGAGTTCATGCAAGTTTATACACCAGAAGAGCTTGAAAAATACCAGAGCGTCCAAGGAATCTAATTTAATTATGGATAATTTGAATGTCGTCCCGGAACTACTCAATGTAGCTCAATTACTATCAGAACTAATTGCAATTCCTTCACCAAATCCTGCAGGAGATACACAAGACATAGCTCGCTATGTCTCCAAGTATTTAAGTGGTCCCGAGACGACTATTCAAACACTATTTCCAGATTCAAAACCAGAAGCCCATAGCGTAGTTGCAAAAGTTGGTTTTGGTGATCCTGTCATCATTTTACATGCTCATATCGATACAGTTCCCATAGCCAAAATAGAAGAAACACTATGGGAAACCGATCCATATAAAGCAACCATCAAAGAGGGTAAATTATTTGGAAAAGGCGCAGTAGACGATAAGGCATGTTTAGCCTTTATGATGAATTGCTTTAGGCGTTACACAACTCAACTTGCTTCTAGTAAAGGAACGCTAATACTTATTGCTGCTGCAGAAGAGGAAGTTGGAGGTCAGCTAGGCACTCGATATCTAGTTGAACAAGGTCACGTACCTAACGCTGATTTTATTATTGTTGGCGAACAAACCCACAATCGCCTTGCCTTGGCGCACAAAGGTGTCATGAGAGCTCGTATTCAGACAAAAGGAAAATCCGTACATGCCACTAACCCTGACAGAGGCATTAATGCAATCGTTGCTATGAGTGCTGTAATTCAAGCCTTAACTAGCTATCACGCAGAATTAAGTCAAAGAAAACATGCTCTCGTAGGCAACCCAACATGTAACATTGGAACAATTCAGGGCGGAAGCACAACAAACGCTGTCGCTGATACTTGTGAAATAACAATCGACCGAAGAATGATTCCACAAGAAAATCCTGAAGACGTAATAAATGAAATCAAATCAATAATCAATAATCTTAACGTTGCTCCAGCTTCAGTAAGTATTGATAATTTTCTTTTCTCAAGCTGGTTTGAATCTGAACTCAACACGACGCTAGCCCCTTATCTACTTTCAGCAATGAAATCGCACAAGGTAACTGAATTAGATCCAATCGGGTATTTACCAGGTAGTGACGCTAAACATTTGATGTCAATAGCTCACGGAGACATGGTCATTTTCGGACCAGGCTCATATGAAACTGCCCATTCAGAAAATGAATATGTTTCAATCAAAGAGTTAGAACAAGCAGAGTTAATAATAGACACATTTTTGCAAAGTGTGTTTTCCGTAAATAAGCATGCAAAAAAGTAAAGGGTTAGGACTTACGCAAGGGTCATCTTTAAGGAAGGATTTTTAAGCTGTTGAGTGAGGTAGTCATCAAGTAAGCCATGCTTGAGTTGATAAAGGGTTTGCTTGCTTTGACGAGCAAGTTGAGCAAGTCTAATCCAAACGAGGAAAGAACAAGCAATATGATTACGCTGAATACGAGCTTTACGGCATTGGCAGTGTTCTAATCCAGTAAGCTGTTTGACCTCACGATGCAACTGCTCAATTTTCCAACGCAAGGCGCATATTTCTTTAACAGCTTGCGTCGTTGTGTGAGCTTTAAGGTTGCTGACAACATAATCCGTGCGATGGGTAGACACCGCAACTCGGAAAAGCTGCACCTTGTGGTCTTTAGGAAAGCCTCGAAGTTTAACGCGTTTACCTTCTCTTTGTTCTGCTTCAGTCCAATCAAGCAAGTCAACTCTACGGTAAGGAAGAACTGCTGCTGAGTCATCTACTAAGCGATTACTTTTAAGGGGGCAGTAGTAAAGCTTCTCGAAGCTCTCAATCTTAAGCATAAGTGCTTTTGTGGCATACCAACTATCCATTAGCACAGCTTGAAAAGATAACTGCTTACTATAAACAACTCCTTCCAGCATTTCCTCCACATGATCAAGCTTGCTTTTACCATCACCTTCAGGGTCATACAAGCGGTAGTCAATCAGCCAGAACTGATCTATTTCAGGATTAATATACAGGCATGTCACAACCCCTATACCTTTAATCACTTCTTTGGCATTACCACTCCATTGCCGTCTGACAAGCTCTATAGCAAATGAGTACTGTTTATCGACTACCGTATCATCAAAAACTAGGTAGCCTTTTTCTGTTTCAATAATCTGACTCTTAACAGTCTCCCAAACACTACTAGGTCGCAATTTCTCCTCTCGTAAAAAGCGATTCACTGCATCATGGCTAAATCGTTCTGTATGATCAGCAAAGTTCGTTAATGTATAGTTAATCTGACTTACCAGCAGATATTGACAATAATCTAATCTTGTTACTCCCATTGTAAAACTTTACTATTCCTTAACCTACTGCGTAAGTCCTAAGGGTCTCAGAAGCCCACCTGAATGCTAAAGCACTAGCCTTGAATATTCAAGGCTAGTGCTTGAAGTTTTTGTCAAGATGATCATTAAAAGATACCAGGTTATGGTCGGAAAGAGAGTCGCTTATCGCTCTGCAACTCAAGACTGTGAGAACTTACCCTTTATAGGCAAAAGAGCATGTTTGGACAACAGCTTCCTCATGATCTAACTTTTCTT
>CAYGTA010000168.1:0-9403 GCA_964352605.1 uncultured bacterium
AGTATTTTTTGCAGTGTTGGTGTGGCTTGTTGAGGGGGGTATTTTTTGAAAAATATGTTTTTTCTGACTTAGTTAAGGCTACACATACGGTTTTTGCGGGCTAGCTTTCCTTTACAAAAGCCTTTTTGCAGAGAGCCTTCTTTTGGGGGAGTTTCTGTCAGGATATTTACATTTTAAAGCAATCGCATACCTTGTCTTTTGGTCAACTCATTATTTTTGATGAATTCACGCTTGAACTTATTCTTAGTGAAGGTGAGGTGAGTAAACGGCATGTTGGTGATTATATTGCTTTTTGGAAACCGCGTAAGACGGTTCTCTTTAAGGTTTTGCTTAATCAGATGAATAGCTTTTCTTATTTTTTCTTGGCTCAACAACGTCTTCAGAGTACTAAGCTTAAGCCTGTCATTGCGATTCTGAATGCGACGAAGGTAAGTAGCTTAGCTTTTGAAAGTATGGCTGCTTTAGTTAACCATTGGACTTATGCTGTTTTTGAGTCTCGTGAGGTTGCTTTAGCGTGGCTGAGTAGTTATGAGGTTTAGCTAGTTGTTGACTAATCAACATTGTTAGCTCCTAAGTTAAGTGGCACGCTATCTTTTTAACTGAAAATGAGACAAGTAAGAATTTTGTGACCTAAGCTACATTAAAGTATGAGTAGGATGCAACTTTATGAATGCTAAGAGGAGATCGAAAGGTTTTTTCTATGTCACCATCTATTGTTGCAAATCAGGTTCTAAGTTTATCTCAAAAAATTGAGGCTCAAAAACTAACGGGTTGTATTTCTCTTGAAGCTAATGTTTCTGGTTATGTGAAGTATGGTCTTATTCAGTTTATTAAAGGAGAGAGGGTTGCGTGTGATTATGCTAATGAGCAAGGTAATGCTGCTTTTAATCATATGATTAATGTTGAGTATCCAAAACTGTCTTTTGCTAAAGGAACTATGCTGCTTAAACGGCAAGACATATAAATTCGCAAATGAAACCAATAATTTAAATTTAGCTTAATAAGAAGCAGGTTTAATAGGGTTGTTTTTAGATAGATTATCTGTCTGAAAATGACCCTTTTTTCACGACAAACTCAGGTTAGCTTATCTTAAACTACTACTTTTGCGCTCACCATGTTTGCCACGGTGTCCTGAGGTTTATGTTTATGCTTGGTAGCTTAGCCTCTTGGCAAGCTTCTTCTGCCTTATTTTTAGTCTTGTTTGCTTTTTCTTTTGAGCGTGTTTGCTTGGTACTTTCTGGCTCTGAACAAGGGGTGTTGGTTGCCTTAGGTTTGCTGATGGGGTTGTCTGACATGTGCTGGCCTTCTTTCTGATTTTCATAGCTGCTGTTTAGGTGAGAGATAAGGAAGTAAGGCTTGGTTTTACTGTCGACTGTGGTGATTAGGGTTTTATGCTACAAGATGGGGGCTTACAAAATTGTTACTTTACAATATGTACTTTGTAATGTATAGCGTGATATAGTTATGAAAATACGTGGTATTAGCAGTAGAATTTCGTGATTTGGAGTGAATTATGTCAGACTATGAGCTAATGAATAAGCAGGTCCGCCAAGCGGCTAAAGTTGAAATGACGCGTAGAGGTTATACTCAGACTCAAATTGCAGAAGCTTTGAATATGAGTAGGGGCCACTTGAATCGGATGTTGAGTGATAATCAAGAGGGTACAGGAGAAGCAAAAACACCTGAGTCTTGGAGTGCTTTACTCGATGCCTTAGGGTTAAAGATCGTGGCTGTACCTAAAGACTTTCCTGTTCCAGAAGAAGTGTTTGTTGAAGATCAAGAAGCTCCTGAACAAAGTGAGCAGCCTGATAAGGTTCAAAAAAAGATTCAAAAGAATAGGTAAGCTACGCTAAGCATTTAGTCTTGAGCTAGCAACTAAGCCTCCTTAAAATCGAAAGCTGAGAAGCAGTTGCACCTTACGTTAGTAATGTAGTAGATTATAAATGTAATGTATTATGTGGCTAACTCTATCTTTGGCACTATGACTTAGCCATGTATATATTCGAATTGACTGATTCTGTCCGCCAATTTCAGGATCAGTCATCACTCCTAAGCTTTAAATAAAGACGCCTGATCGCACAATACTTAGCTAAGGCAAGATACAAAATAGATAGAAAGGGTGAAGCTTGAGTAGAAAACAACCCAATCCAAAGTTTTCTCCTTTAACTGTTATGGCTAGCCTAAGTAGTTACCTAGGTAAGGTTCATATTTACTCATCACACTTACTCGAACTCGTTGTGAATAAAGGCCACTATGAAAAGCAATCTATTACTGAGTTTATTGAAATTAGAAATACCTATTTAGAAGAACCCTTCTTGATTGCATATGATAATACTGAAAAGCATAGCTACAGCCTCGCGGCACTAAAAGCCTTTCAGGAAAGCTCAACCGTAAGTATTTTTGCGGCATTTGGCCCAGCACAAGCCCTACAAAACGGGTTTGCAGCATTAATCTCATACTCTAAAACAAGTGCCTATGCCTATTTTAACAACCAAAAAGAAGCACTCGAGTGGTTAAACAAGTTCTCTTAAAACTCACCACTAAATTTGAAATAAAAACAAGCTCCTGTTGGCCTAAATTCTTATCCTGATTAGCCTTTTTAAGTTGATACTAAACTAATTTAATAGTGTCATAAGACCGAAGGAGTCTGAGCTTATTCCTTTGGGGTAGAAATATAAATGCTGTAACCTAAGAACTCAGCTGAGTTCTTAGATTTGCATAAGGGAATGGGCTGATGGTGAGTTGTCTTTCACTATTGCAAAGGCTTAAGCTACTGGATTAATGAGGACACCTAGTCCTTCAATCTCTACTGTTGCAGTGTCGCCTGATTTAAGGAATTTAGGTGGGTCAAAAGCCATGCCTACTCCTTCAGGTGTTCCTGTAGCAATAATGTCACCAGGTTCTAAAGTAACACCTGCAGAGACAGCTGCTAGCAGGGCAGGAATGCCAAAATACAAGTGTTCTGTATTTGAAGATTGGCGAACTTCATCATTAATAGTTGTTTTAATGTCTAACTTAACAGGCCAGCCAACAGCTGATTTATGAACTATATAAGGACCCATGGGGCAAAAGGTATCTAAGCTTTTACCCATAAACCATTGCCCTGTTCTTTTTTGTAAGTCACGAGCTGTAACATCATTAATAATGGTGTAACCAAAAATGAAGTCTTCCGCTTGATCTGGTGAAATGTCACTACCTTTTTTACCAATAATGACGCCAAGTTCACCTTCATAATCAACTTGGGGGGTTAAGTCAGGGCGAAGTCGAATGGTTTCTTTAGTCGCAATAACAGTGGTGGGTGCTTTTGTAAACACAATAGGATGCTCAGGTAGTTTACTCGAGCCTGTAAATTCTTGGTTATGCTTTACGTAATTTAAACCAATGGCAAAAACATTTTTTCGAGGTCTAGGTATGGGGGCGCAAATTTCTACTGAGTTAACAGCAACACTATATTGAGCTAAGTCTTTTTCAGCTAGCAGACGTTTGGCTATAGCTAAGCTTTCTTCACCTTGTTCAATTAACTCGAGCATTGTGCTGGGTGCGGATTTGTATCCTAATGCTTGGCCTGCATTGTAAATATCAATAATATGACTTTCTGCTTCATTCATGAGTCCAAGGCGTATGCCCGTAGCGTTTTTATAGCTCAAAAACTTCATAATAGTGCCTCCATAAAATAAGTTGGGGTGTTTTTAAGATTCTTTCCATGAGGCAAAGCGACGCTCTAACAAGCCCATTGCCCCTATGAGTAGCGTACCAAGTAAACCAATTACTACAACAGCAGCGAGCATACGATGTGTTCTTAAGTAGGCTGATTCTGTTTGGATGATTCCACCTAAGCCTGTTAAATCAAGGAAGATTTCGGCAACAATTACACCAACAAGTGCTCTGCCCATGGCTATGCGTAAGCCTGCCATGATGTAGGGAACGCTACCGGGTAAGATCACGTGTCTTGCGAGTTGACCTTCATTAGCACCAAATGATGTGGCTACTTCTACAAGGTCACGTCTTGCATTTCGTACGCCAACGGCAGTGTTAATGATGATAGGAATTACCGTTCCTATCCAAATTAAAAATAAACGCCCAGTGTAGCCAACGCCAAACCATAAAATGACTAAAGGAACAATGACTACGCGGGGGGTTGCGTATATGGCATCAATGTAGGGTTCTATCACGTCTGAAATGACTTTTGATCTACCGATTAATAAACCTAAAGGAAGACCAATAATGACACTTAAAATGAAGCCTACGCTTAGTGCGTTTAGGGTGATTAGGCTTGCACGTTGTAATCGACCTGTTGCGACTAGTTCGTTAAAGCCTCTAAGTATTCGTGATGGGGGTGAAAATAAAATGGGGTCGGTAAGTCGACCTAAGAATTCCCATAAACTCAGAAAAATAATAAGTGCAGCTAAGGGTAGCAATATGCCTGCGTAGCGCTGGAAAAAGCTAAGCTGCTTTTCTTGAAGGAGACCCGCTGGGGTCTCCTCCTTATTAATGTTGGTTGGGTTGTTACTCATTCACTTTTAGAGGCTGCCACAGTTAAGTGCAGCAGCGTTATTTAGGTAACTAATATCTAAGTAGTTAGCTACGTCAACTGGGCTGCTAATGTCACCTGTTTCCAGCATGGCTTCCATAAGGCCGTCTAAACCTGAGGCGGAAAGAATGGTTTCGGGTGTGGTTGGCCACATATCAACTTCAATAGCTGTGTCATAAAGTTCTTGGGTTGCTTCAGGTGTTGCACCTTCAACGTTTGCAAGTGTGTAATCTACAAATGCTTCAGGGTAGGCATTTGCCCAAGCGTTTGCTTCTAAGTTACCGCAAGCAACAGCTAAGCCTACATTTGGGTTTGCTTCTAAAAATTCACGCTTACTGAAGTAAAGTTCAGTTGCAAAGTCAGGTACAACTTCTGACATGTATTGAACGAGTTGAACAGAGTCGCTACGGTTTTTAAGTTCAAACCAGTCATCAAGTGCAATGGTTGCAGCGTCAACTCGGCCTGCTAGTAGCGCAGCAGCACGTTCTGAACTACCACCAATTTGGACAAATCTTACGTCTGATTCAGGATCAAGACCTTCATTAATCACTGAAAATCTAGTTAAGAGTGTGTCAAAACCTGCTGGGCCTGACATTCCAACAGTTGCATCTTTTAAGTCCGCGACAGTGGTTACATCGCCAGAGCCAATAAGTACATAGTTAATGCGTGATTGAGGTGAACCAAAAGCAACTAGCTCTGCTCCTTCAGCTGCACCAATAATAAGTTCATCGGCGCCGTGGGGTGCAAGATCACTGCGATTTGCAATGAGTGCTTGTACACCTGAGGTTGTTGTAAGAACGACAATTTCTACTTCAGCACCCCATGCTTCTAGCATTTGGAACATGTAGCCAGAGGGTACGAGAAGGGGTGAAAGAATTGAGCTGGTAGTTGTTATTTTGACGCCACTTAAATCAATATCGTATTTAGCTGCAGCTTCTTGTGGGCTAAGTTGGGCAAATGCAACGCTCATTAATAATGTTGCAATTAGACCCATAAATAATTTTCTTGCGGGTGTTTTCATTTCTTTCCTCCAGAAATATATAAATTACGCTTCAAGCTTGGGGTTTTTGACTCTAAGGAGTCACTCTTAACTGCGTTTGACTATGTAAGGCTATCCAGTTAGCCTCCTTTCTAAACATTAGGAAACTCTCCATGTTTGAAACCGACTTTCAATATAAGCGAGTAGTTTGGTGAGTCCAATTCCAAGGAAAGGAAGTGGCAGAATGGCAGCTATTAAGTAGTCTGTTTGAAAGGATGAGGCGTAGCCTGCTATGAGGGTGCCTATGCCACTAAGGCGTAAATACACTTCTGCAATGGCCATGCCGACAACACCACGACCCACGCCAAGTCTTACACCCGCCAAAATAAAAGGTATAGAGGCAGGAATAACAACGCGTCTCAACAAGCCAACTTCAGATCTAACACCAAAGGATTCAGCTACTTCAAGTAGGTCTTGGGGTGCGTCGCGTACACCCTGATAAACATTAATTAGAATGGGAAAAAAGGATGCTAAGAAGACAACAATAACCCTGCCAGTTAGGCCAAAGCCAAACCAAATAAGAATAAGAGGTACAAGGGCTATGGTGGGAAGCGCATATAAGGCACTTAAGTAAGGACTAAAGGTGCGATCCATAAGAGGATAACGGCCAACAATAACGCCTAAAAGAAAGCCAAGAATAAGCGCAGTTGAAAAACCAATCAGTAAGAGCTGCATGCTCTCTAAGAGCGCTGCAGGCAAAGGGCCAAACAAGATATCCCAAAAAGCCAAAGCCACTTTAGAGAATGGCGGGAAAATGGCTTGATTACCAAGCTGACCCGCTATTTCCCAAGATCCAAAAAAGAGGATTGCGAAGACAATATGTTTTAGGTATTTCACCCCAAATCCCTTCAAGCTGCCTCTGCTGTAGCTTCAATTTTTATGCCTTGTCGTAACATCTCCCAAATTTCATGGCGAACCGGTGCAAATTCAGGATGGCTTCTGGCGTCATACTCCCAGCGTGGTCTAGGTAAAGGCACATCAACAACAGCCTGCACCACACCCGGTTGACTACTTAACACCACAACCCGATCAGCCAACAGAACAGCCTCATCTAAATCATGCGTAATAAACATGACACTCTTCTTCTCCTCAGACCAGAGCTTAAGAAGTTCTGTTTGCATAACCTCTCGCGTTTGCGCGTCAATAGCACCAAAGGGTTCATCCATAAGTAGAATTTGTGGGTTAGCTGTAAGCGCTCGAGCTAAACCTACACGTTGCTGCATGCCACCTGAAAGCTGATGCGGGTGAGCGTCTTCAAATTTACTTAACCCGACTTTTTCAATAAATACTCGAGCGCGTTTGCTTGCTTCGTCGTCTGATTTTCCTCTTACGATTAGGGGAAATTTGACATTGTCTAGTACGGTTTTCCATGGGAATAAGCCGAAGGTTTGAAAGACAACTGCGCGATCTTCACCGGGTTCTGTTATGAGGCGATTCCCTATGCGTATTTCCCCACTATCGGCTTTGGTTAGTCCTGCAACTATTTTGAGTAGGGTAGTTTTACCTGAACCGCTTGGGCCTATGACTGAGACAAATTCATGAGCACCAATATCCATGTCAACGCCACCAAGTGCTAAGAATTCTTGTTCTTTGCCACCTTTGCGAATGCGGAATTTTTTTGTTATTCCTCGTATGCTCAAATTTTCCATAGTGTTTTCCTTAGCAGAATTCTTATTAGTTTAAGCTTGCTTGACGGGGTTACTGAGTGTGCCTATGCCTTCTATTTCTACTTCAACAATGTCGCCGTCGTTTAGGGGTGAGAATCCTGGGGGTGTACCTGTTAAAACAATATCGCCTGCCTGCAGCGTAATTGAGGAGGTAACAATTTCAAGAACTTCACCAAGTTTGAAGGTCAGGTCAGCGGTTGAGCTGTCTTGTTTTGCTACGCCATTGACTAAGGTTCGTAGGGTTAGATTTTCTGGGTCGGCAAGTTCAGTTTCAATCCAAGGGCCAACAGGACAGAATGTATCTGAGCTTTTTGCTCGCCACCACTGAGTATCTTTTTGTTGCCAGTCGCGGGCTGACATGTCATTGCCTATAGTGAATCCAAAGACATAGTCTCGCCAGTCAGCAGCTTTGATTTTGGATGCTTCTTTGCTAATGACAAGTGTTAGTTCGCCTTCGAATTCGAAGCGTTGACCAGCAGGCTTGTAAAGGGGTGCGTTTGGGCCAGTTAAGGCGTTAACTGCTTTAAGAAATACATTAGGGATTTCAGGACGATCTAAGCCTTTGGCGACAAGAAGCTCATCATAGTTATTACCTACACAAATGATGATGCTGGGTTCTACGGGTGCAAGTAGCTTTAGGTTATCAATATTACCTGCAGATGATCCTTTTTCGATTTTATCTATGGGGTTTCCAATGAGTTGGGTTACTTCATTGTTTTCAACAAGACCGTAACTACTTCCTGATTCTGCTTCATAGCGGATGATTTTCATGATTTTGACTCCTTTTACCTAGTCGGTTTTTAGGCTTTGTTTAGATAGTGTTTCTGAAAGGGATGTGATAGTACTTTGAAGGTGTTCGGCTAATAAGTTACTGGCGGTTTGGGTGTCTTTTTGCTCACAAGCTGTATAGATTGCCCAGTGTTCACGTTGTGCTTGTTCTGTTCGGTTGCGTTGGGATGCAAATAGTCTTAGGTAGCGGTCTGATTTGTTGCGAAGATTTTCTATGTGATTAATTAGAAGCTCACGATTTGAGCTTTTGTAGAGGAGTGTGTGAAAGTCGGTGTTTAAGGCTACCCAGCTACTACTGTCTTCTTCTTTATCCATCTTTATAAGTACGGTTTTTAAGGTTTTTAAGGAGCTTTTATCAAATTGGGGTACCCCAATTTTTAATGCAAGGGTTTCTAGTGCAATTCTAATTTCGTATATTTCTTGTAATTCTTTAACAGATAACTCTGCGACTTCAGCCCCTTTGTAAGGATGGATGACAACTAAACCTTCGGCCTCAAGTCTGTTTAAGGCTTCTCGGATTGGCATGCGGCTTACACCAAAGCTTTCTGCTAATTCGGCTTGAGGTACTCGGCGACCAGGTTTTAATTGCCCTGAGATAATAGCTTCTCGTAAGCGGTTTAAAACCTGCTCAGGTACTTTTTCACGATCGATTCGCTCTTTTAATATATCCATGATCTTTAATCCTTGATATTGGATCCAATTTTTGTTTGTCCAACATTACCTTTTCGATAAGGCGAAAGTCAAGTGGCGAGTATTAAGTTGGGTGCAACCCATGTTCTTTCGTCTGACTTGAAAAGGGTTACTCAATGCAGTATCCTGACTTTGAAATGATTTAAGCAGCTATAAATCACACTTTTATTATGGTTTGAAATTGTATTTATTACTGAGCTGTTGTCATGACTAATCACCTTTAAATTTATCAATCAAAATTTAATCTCACATCCGAATCAAGATTTTTTTCCTTTAGCTATCTTTAGTTAAAACCCTAATAGCTCATCATCGTTGATTTCTAAGCTCTGTGCTTAGCCTGTTAAGAAACAAGAAAGTAGCAAAGTATTATGCCAAAATTTCGCGCCTATACAGCCAAAGATTTACCCAAAGTAGTGCAATTTATCGGACAGTGTTTTCTAGATAGACATTTTAGTGATTACCATATAGGTGACATCATTCACGCAATGAGTAGTCGTTACCGAGGGCAGGACTTAGAGCGCTATTTTTGGCTTTTTGAGCCGCAGGGTGAACTTATTGCGTTTGCTGAATTATCAAAAGCAGAATGGGCAACTTTCACGCTTATTACTCATCCGAGTTGTGAAGCTGACATGGAATTAATACCAAGTCCGAAAAGGTACTTCATAAACTCTTACAGAGTTGATTACG
>CAYGTA010000169.1:0-9401 GCA_964352605.1 uncultured bacterium
TCGGAATTATAAAGCAGTGCGACATTTATAATTCAGCTTAGTATTAATTGCAAAAAGCTATAGAATTCAGATAGTCTAGGTTCAGTGGTCGGCACGAATGCTTTGATGGTACAAGCATTCGTGGAAACGCCACAATATACTAAGCGAACGTCTCACAATTATCGTCAAACTGCTAATTAGAATTAGGTTTAGCGTGAAACTACTATAAGTTAGAGATAAACCAAAAAACAAAAATAAGGCTAAAAGCAGCATCTGCAACAATCAAAGGTAAAATACTTTTAATAAGCTCACTAGAACTTAAACCCTCAGCTCGAGCTGAACGAACTTTCAATATAATCATTACGGCCATAATAAACGCAAACGTCATAAAAACGCCTACACCAGCCATTACTGTGTTAGTCACATAACTAGCATAGGGTCATCAAAGGCAATATCCCCATGAGCAACTTCACTTTCTAAAGTCAAACCCTCAAAATCAAACAAGTTTTTATCTAACAAATGACTCGAGTCTGCATGTTGCAAGGCTCTAAATATGGTTTCTAAACGTTGCGGGTTTTCTTGCTCCCAAGTGTTCAGCATTTGCCCAACCATTTGACGCTGCAAGTTCACTTGTGACCCACAAAGCGTACAAGGAATGATAGGAAATTCTCTTGCTCTCGCGTAACGCGCAATATCTTTCTCTTGGCAGTATGCTAAGGGCCGAATTACAATATTTTTCTTATCATCACTTAACAATTTGGCTGGCATGGCTTTTAAGCGCCCACCGAAAAACATATTTAGAAAAAAGGTTGCCAAAATATCATCTCGATGATGCCCCAAAGCAATTTTTGTAATCCCTTCTTCTTGTGCCACGCGGTAAATAACGCCACGCCTTAAGCGTGAACACAGTGAGCACATAGTTTTACCTTCAGGAATGACGCGCTTCACGACAGAGTAGGTATCTTGCTCAACCATACGGTACTTAACGCCAACCGCTTCTAAATACTCAGGCAAAATATGTTCAGGAAAACCCGGTTGCTTCTGATCAAGATTCATCGCCAAAAGTTCAAACTTAATGGGCGCACGCTTCTGCAAAGCTAACAGCATATCAAGAAGCGTGTAAGAATCTTTGCCCCCCGACAAGCAAACCATGACCTTATCGCCCTCTTCAATCATCTTAAAATCCGTAATAGCCGTAGCCGTTAACCGCTCCAGTCGCTTACGAAGTTTATTAGTATTAGCAGAGTGCTTTTGATCTTCAAGCTTAGGCATGAAGTCGTAGTATATAGCATTTAAGTGTTAAAAAGCACCTCATTCGAGAAGCTCGAGTGTTGCAAAGTCTTGCCCAGCACTAACTCGCACGTTCACGCCATCTGTTAAACTTTGCCAATCACTTGAAGCAAGCACAACAACAGGGCATTCCTTTTTATAAAGTTCAGCTGCTACCAAAGCACCTAAAGCAATAATAGGGTCAGGCTCGAGTAACAAAATAGCTGCTGGTCCTAAGCCCGAACGAATGCTTTCTGCTAACACCGAACTGGCTGAACTCGAGCCTCGTCCACTCCTTAAAACAAGGATTTTTTGACTAAGTACTGTGCCGCATTGCGGGTGTTTCTGGTCACTTATAGCACCAGTCTTTAAATTAAAGCCTCCCCAAAAACTTATATTTTCTTGAAGTACGAGTAGCTCACCACTTGCTTCGCCTTGGCAGAGGGTTCTGGCTGCTTGTTTAAGCATGATTGTGACTCCAAACAGCATCATCTTGCGAAACGTAACCAAGAAAAGCTGAACTTACACAATCTTCTAGCGAGCCAAAGGCAACCTTCACGCCTAAATTATTAGGTGCATAGTAAGCCCATTTACCTGAATTGGTCATCATAACGCCATCCAAATTTCTAATGATGGGGGTAATGTAAGTACAAGTATCAATAACCAGACGAATGCCTAAGCTCGCTAATTTATCAGCGTAGCCTTTTTCTTTTAAGGTTTGAAACACGTAACGCCCCGTATTAATATAAAACTCAACTTTCACAGGATAATCGTAAGGCTCGAGTAGTGGCATGAGTGCTTCAAATTCTGTTAGCGAGAAGTGAGGTGTGCCGAGGCAAACAGCGCTAAGCTTGCCTCCTTCAGAGCTAGTGAGTTCAGCTAGCATCAGCTTCAAGTCTTGAGGGCTCACTATCGTTTCTTGTTCAGCCTCATGGTGCTGCAAGGCATCTTCAAGCGTTTCTGCTTCGGGGGTTATGCCCACAGCGTGAAATAAAGCTACTGAGCCACTTGTTGCTGAGGCAGCACCTAAAGCTTTTAGGTTATCTTCACTACTATCAGAATTTAAGCCGACAATGACTGGTATGCGCTTATCGGCGTAGCGCCCAACAAATAAACCCAAAGCTGCATACAAACTTTCTTGCGCTAACAGCTTGTCAGTAAACCCTGTTAATCTAAATACATGTTGCCCTCTCCGACCTTTGTCAGTGTGCAAGTCGCAGTAAGGTACACGCCCTGTTAATGCTGCGCAAAGGTCGATAAAGTCACCATAGCGGTTGGTTCTGGCTGCTAACACTGAATTAGCAAAGACAATAGCGTTAGATTCTGCCCAAGCTACATGCTCACCCGCTTGAGGTCTGTTGGGTAACTGATAAGGTGCGCACGTAAAACTTGCTTGACAACCAAGTTCCAAATAGGCTTGCATGATTTCTTTGCCAGCTTGCCTTAAAGCATCATCTCCTTGAAAAAGGTCAGGATGAAGCAAATCAATACTACCTACATTCAGGCTTGTAGGCACCGTAACTTGACCGTCTAGGCTAAGTGCATGATTAACAAAATCAAGACTCACTTGACCATTAAATAAACAGCCATCAATATGCGCTGAAGTAATGCTAATAAACGATTCAGCTTGCATGCAAATGGCCATTTTTTCCAAAATACGCATGGCAAACTGCTTAGCTGGTCCTTGCTCACCCGCAAGCATTGAAGCATCAAGATCTGTTAGTTGGAGTTCTATCATAAGCAACCTTTTCTCTTTGAAAACTTTGTGACGCTTGCACCAAGAAAAAGCATACGAAACGCCATACTAATACTTATGTTACTACTCCCCATCTCACTAACCATCATTGTTGTAGCCAGCAGCTTTAAACTCTACATAGATACCAATCCAGAAGCCTAAAAAATAAATAGTTTTTCGTAATAGGGTTGCAGTGCAGCTCTATTTTTTTGCATGGTCATCCAGCTAGCAAATCTCAGCATGAAACTCAGTCTTCTAACAAGTGAGCAAAAAACACTCGAGCTATAAACGTAATTGAAAAGCCTAAGCGTTTCTTCTTGCAGATTCAAGCAAAGAAAAATCTAGCTACGTTAATTTATACTAAACTGCTTAGAAAGTGTCATAAGACTGAGTGAGTCAGAGCGTACTCCCCTAGGTCGGAATTATAAAGTCTTACGACATTTATAATTCAGCTTAGTATTAGAAACCTATTTCTACCAGCTAATTAAGCTAAAGACTCGAGTAAATTCAAAACATCTTTGGCTTGTTCTCCGCCAAATTTCGCATGTGTAAGTAACGGAATACCGTGAGGTCCTTTGGCATCTTTTAACTGTGGCTGGTCTTTTAGTATTTCAGCAACGATGGCTAATTTACCAAGCATAGCTGCTGCAAAAATATCCATCAGTGCACCTTTATCAAGTAGAAATTCAGCTATGTCTCGCCTTCCTACATGAGCAGCGGCACCCAAGGCTGACTCCCAGTCGCCTCCACCCCAGTCATGCACAGCACGAACCAGTGCGGGTTCTTGCTCAACTAGACTTTTTACCCCGTCAAAGTCACCATGGGCCTTGCGTACAAAATCTTCTACCAGTGCACTGTCTAGCCTTAAGGGTCTTTCGCTCATACAGGCCTCCTAAATTAACTATAGCCTTTTGCAATTAAAACGTTTGCAGCGTTTTAATTGTCGAACTAGCTGAGTAGAAACGGATGCGCTAAGTTGATGGTGTGTTTAACCTAAAAACTGCTATACAAAATAAGCCTATCTTTACTTGCTCGCCTTGCTGCGTTATACAAAATAAAACTTTAGCTTGGCTTTAAGTTTATAGCAAATACTCG
Organism: uncultured bacterium; assembly: GCA_964352605.1. Taxonomy (GTDB): domain Bacteria; phylum Deinococcota; class Deinococci; order Deinococcales; family Trueperaceae; genus JAHEBB01. The sequence continues at coordinate 4,079 of CAYGTA010000169.1, forward strand.
AGTAAGACTAAGGAAAGCCACTTGGGGTATCTTTGTTTTACGTAGCATTCAACAGACGCTTAGCTTTTTGGCTAAGCGTCTGTTCTTTTTTGGCTGTAGTTTATTTGAGTAGCAGGGTTCTTGTTTCGGTTTCGCCTTCAGTTAAGTTAACACTCGCTGTTGCTTTAAGCTGAAAGCGGCTGCCTGCAGCATTGGCTTCTAAAACATATCTATCTGCAACCAAGTCGGTGAGTTCAAAGCTGTCAGAGCCCCCTTCTAAATCGAGTATGACGGTATCTAATGCGGAATCACTTGCTCCATCTGCGCTTATTGTGACGCTGCTACCAGGCCCCGGTAAACCCAAGGCAAGATCGGCACGCAAAATACCTGCACCGTACTCACTTTCGTTCATGTAGCTTGCATCGTAGTAAGTGCTGGCTAAGAGTTGTTGCTCGAGTTGCTCAACCGTTAAAGCTGGTGTTTGGCTTAACATGAGCGCTGCAACACCAGCGGCAACAGGGGTTGCCATAGAGGTACCGGCAAGTTCACCATAAGTACCGTTAGGGAAGGTACTTAAGATGCCTTCGTTGGCACAGCCTCTACCGTTACCACCGGGTGCTAACAAATCAACCTTCCCAACCCCATTGTTTGGGTCTGAACCGTAGTTTGAAAAGCATGAGCGCGTAAAGGCAGTTCCTATAGAGCCTACCCCAAGCACATTGTTTGCAGCAGCTGGGCTCATAACTCTATTAACCCCATCATTACCTGTAGCAGCTAATAACAATGCCCCTGCATTTCTAGCTTCGTTAATGACATCTTGAACAGACACACTGTCAAAGTATGCACCTAAGCTCATGTTAATAATGCTGGCTGGGTTCTGATTATCAGGAACACCCTCAATAGGAATACCTACCGCCCAGTGAATAGCATCAATAAAGTTAGCGATAGTTGCACCTTCACCAAAATCATCAAAAATCTTAATAGGTAGCACTTTTACTTTTGTGCCATAGGCAACCCCAGCAACACCTTGGTTATTGTTACCCGTAGCCGCAACAATGCCTGCCACATGCGTTCCGTGATTGTTACTAGGGTTGCCGTTACTTGCATCTGCGTCACCATTAGCAGCAGCGCAGTTAGCACTGCCACAAAAATCGTAACCTTGTACAAACTTAGCTGATAAGTCAGGGTGACTTAAATCAAAACCAGAATCAATCACTGCCACTATAACTTCATGACTCGAGCCGTTCTCTTGTGTCCATGCGACTGGTAAGCCAGCTGCTGCTGAGTGCCACTGTTGTTCAACAAGGCTGTCATTTGGAATGCCTTGCGTGTAAAGATAGTAATTGGGTTCAGCGTAAGCAACACTGGGGTCTTGAGCCAGTTCTTGCGCAAGTTCAAGGACATCTTTTTCAGAGTCAAAGCTAAGCAGTTCAATCGCACCTAGCGTTTGTACAGACTGAAATCTTAAGCCGTTTGAAGCAACCTTTAAAGACGCAAGCAGACTTTCTTTTTGTTCATCATTGCTTAGATTTTGCAAACTCAAAGCCTGATAAACCATTGGCTTAAACTTAACAAGAATTTGCCCATCAACATAGGCCTTCTTTTCAAGTGTTGCTGCTGTAAACAAGCTCGAGTTTAGATTTGTTGCGTCTGAAATAGGAATAAGACTATTGTCTGTCTGCACGCTACCTGTTACTCGAGCGCTACCTGAATCGTTTTCTTTTATAGTGAGGCTAAGGTTTACACTGCTTGATTGTGGCCCTTCAGTTGATTGTGCCCAGAAGTTAACAAGGTAAGTACCTGCCGCGGCGTTAGCTGGAATGATTAAACTAATGTCTGTAGCTTGCTGCACAGGGTTTTCTGAGTACGTGACCTGCAAATCTTGCAGGTCACTACTTTCAGTTATTTGTACAGCTGCCGTGAAGCTTGGGGTTCGTTTTAAGCTTAGGCTTAGCGTAGAGGTAGCACCAGCATTTAGATTTAAGCTAGGCGGCGTTAAGCTAGCTGTAAAACCCGCACTCGAGTTTGGGTTTATTACGTTTACAAGAATGTTTGTGCTTGCTGTTTTACCTGAAGGGCTTTCGCCTTTTAATGTGAGGCTGTAGCTGTCTGGCACTATGCTTGCGTCTGCTTCTAAGGTCAATATAGTGCTGTTGCCTGTAACCGTAGCTGGTTCAAATTGCGCTTTAAAGCCGTTAGCTGCGCCAACCAAACTTAAGCTTACGGCTTCGTTAAAGCCTTCAAAGCGTTGAATGGCAACTTCGACAATGCCGCCCTGATTAGCAATGAGTGTTAGGGCTGGTTCAATTGCATAGTCGGTACTTAAAGCAAAGCCTGTTTGGGGTGCTGCTTGACTATCAACCAAAGCAGCAACGGCAAAACGCTGTTGTCCTCCGGCATATTTTAGAACTAAGGTGGCGCCATAAGTACCCGCTTTTAAGTTAGCGTTTAGCACCAGCGTTATGGTTGCTTGGTCACCTGCAGCAAGCTTGCCTGACACAGGGTTTAGCGTAAACCAATCCCCTGCCTGCGGATTTGTTTCAGCATTACTAATGAGTAATTCCCAAGCTAAGTCTGTACTGCCTGTATTATCAATAACAAACGCAGTTTCTGCTTGTGAGTCAGTTTCTTTTTGAGAAAATGCCTCAATTTCTGTACGTTTAATAAGCGTGAATTCTTTGCTAATGCTTTCTGAATCACCCGCTGCATTGGTCAGCGTTAGCTTAATAGGGTAAGAACCATAATCAGCAAAGCTATGCTCAACTTGCTCCCCTTCGGCCTGACTACCATCACCAAAATCCCAGCTGTATAAAAGCGCTTCACTCGAGCTACTTGCATCTAGTTTCACGGTGAGTTCATCGCTTTGTTCAATGCTGAAGTCCGCGACAAGTGGGCTGCTCGTTTGACCACAGCCTATTAAGATAAGTAAGAGTAAAAAAACAGTAAAGGTTCGCATAGTATTAGTTTTAACCTAGCACGACTGAGAGTGGTTAAGCGGTGCTTCATGTACCGTTCATAGCTTGTTAAGGCAAGCTTAAGCTTAGTTTTTAGTACCTAGCAGGCAGCTCCCATAATTGCTGCTCAGATGCGTCACAAGCAAGCAGTTCTACGGCGGCAGCATTTGCTTCTGCTAAGCAAAGTCCACTCGGGTAGGCTTTAATCTGATAGGCGTCATTTACTGCTTTCAATTCAAACACTTGCCCAGGTTCGTCATTGCAGGCATCTGCAGTTATAACTGGCTCTGCACTAGCGTCTGCCGGTGCACGCAAGCAATCAGCTGAGTAAAGATTTTTAATTACAAACTGTTCTTCTGAAGCTGTAGACACAAACTCATAAGTTTGATTTGTCCAGCCTTGACAGTCCCACAAGAAGGCTGGGTTAGACCATGTATCTAGACATAAACCTGTTGATTTTGATACCACAGCGCTACTAAAACCTGTCTTAGTAGGCACCAAACTGTCGTTATCATTTGTATCATTCACATCTACTTCAGAGAGCTTCTGAAAGCTGTAACCCATGGCTTCTAAGTCTTTAACAAAAGCCTTAAAGCTCTCAGGGGTCATGCCCCCCTCACCACCTGCCGCAATAAACTCAGGGTTCATAAGGTAAGGATGCACAAACATGCCTAACCACGGACAACTCAAAGCCATGTTAGCTCGAGCTGTCTCTAAAATGTCATCTAGGGTATTTGTAGCAGATATATAAAGCGCATTTTCTGGCAAGATAAGCGTTCTGTTGTTGTTATCTCTTGCAGGGTAAGGGTAAAGCTGCCCCAGCACAATATCACCAGAACCAATAAATCTTCTTTCAAAGTGACGCCAGTAAATATCTTTAAAAGCAGGGTAAAAGCTAGGCTTAGCCGCGTAATGCGGTGTCACCCAACCAATAGGATTTAAGCCTATATCATCTAGAATAGCCTTGCCTTTACTCACCCGTTCAGCTGCTTCTTCAGCTGTAAAACCCGGAATGGCCTTATTGGTATTAATATCCCAAAATTCCCAATCTGCACCACTTAACCCTGTTGGGTTCATCATGCCGTCAAAAGTATGACTATACCCATGCTGAAACACTTCACCTTGCTTCGCTTGCGCTTCAAGAATAGACTCGAGTGCTTCACTATTGTCTTGCCATGTGACGGTTTTGTCATTAGCTTCGTCGCGCCAAATAGGCACAGTAGCTATTCCAAAAGGAATGTCTAGCTCTTCAAATACATTGAATATTCTGTTTAAATCTTCTGCTGTGTCTGAGGGTTTTACATCTTCTATTCTTATGATTGCTCTTGGTTCACAACTTAACTCAACCCCTAGCATTTTGGGTATGAGGTCAGCAAAGACTAGGTAGCGGTCACGTTCATGTACCCACGCGGTAGGAACGTCAGCTAAGTACCAAAAGTTCTTGTGGTTAAAAGCATAAGGGGTTTTTTGACCTGAGGGTTTTCTAGCCCACGCTTTAACATCTGAGTCCAGATTTGCTTTTACCAGCACTGTGTCCATGGATTGTATTTCTTTATAGAAGGTGTAATTATTGTAATCAATTAAGTAAAAACTTTGTGCGGCTGCCTCTTGGCTATAAGCACCTTCTATACCGAGGTACTCTAACCCTAACTTGTCTTTTAAGTCAGTATTATCTGCTTGCCAAATATTGTAACCAAGCCACGTTATGTTTGCGCCTGCCAGCATGTCATTGCTAAGACTTTCAGGAATAGGGTGGCCATAAGTGCTACCAAGGTAAAACATTCTGGCTGTCCTAAAAGCGTCACCTGCTTGATACTCAGATACCGGTCTTATGCTACCTCGAAAACCCTTTGTACCCCCAACCAAATTAGCAATAATTTGTGCGTTGACCCTTGCGCCGTCAACTTCATTGTAAGCTTGTGTTCTTAACTCTCCTGCACTTAAAAAGCTAGACTGCAGCTGGTCATCATAAAGCACTACGACTTCCTGCAAAGCAGGCACAGTAACAGCATTTTCAGGATCAGTGCTTGAAGCATCTTCTATAGGATTGTTAGGTCGAATAGGCGTTACAGGGTCAGTACCAAACTGACAAGCAACCAAAAACAGTAAACTTATAATCGCAAACCTCAGTCTTAACTTCGTTAATGACATAAAAACTCCATAAAAACATCTCGCCATGATATTAAAAAGCATGGCGTCCCAGATCTATAACTTTTAGTTTAGAGAAAGAGCTATGACAAAAAGCTGACGTTCGTTTACGACTCGATAAAAGACAAGCGCAACCCTCACGTTATGTCATCCCCAAGCAAATCCTATATAAAGCCAAGACCTTTACTTTGCAAATAGCTTTCAATAAAACAAGGACTTCTAATATAGTAGCTTTCAAGTAA
>CAYGTA010000170.1:0-4028 GCA_964352605.1 uncultured bacterium
TTTATTTGTACAGCTAAGCTTTTGGGTACACGTACAATGATTGAACCTACGCCACTATCTATGTTTGCTTTAAAGTTACCTTGTTTGGGTAGGGTTATGGTGGCTTCACCCACACCTGTATTTATGTCTAAATTACTAAGGGTTAAGTCTTGTAAGTTAAGGGTGGCCTCACCTACGCCTGAATCAATGTTTAAATCTAAAGGAGTTGTGGGGTTTAGTGCTAAAACCCAGTGGTCTTTAGCGTCACTTGAGTTAAGCCAGTTAAAGAACCAACGACGCTTTGTTTTAGACTCGAGCGTGTAGGTGGCGTTACCGTCATCTTTTACGCGGTAGCTTGATTCAAGGTTTCCATTGGTATCTAACTTTATGCTGCCTTGCGCTAGTAAGCTGCTGTTACTTAAGGCACTTAGCTCTAAGTTTGCAACTGCAGGGGAAAGCTCGAGTTTGACGTTTTTTGCGCCTTCTAGGGCTTGGTCTATGCTTTGTAGGATGCTTGTTTGTGCTTGGGTGGTTGTGGGTTGAAATAGGTAGTAGCCTGCACCTAAGGTAAATACAGCTAGGATGGCTAGGATGCGTGTTTGTTTGCTTATTAGGAAGGCTGCACCTGCTGCTATGAGCATGATGGGCCAGTAGCTTAAGCTGAGGTTTAGGTTGCCTAGGGCTATGATTATGCCTAGCGCTATGAGTGCGTAGGCAATCAGTTGCGCTGATTTTCGTGACTCTGTGTGTTCCATCTTCGGAACCTCCGTGTTGGTTTTTACTAGTGTGCAGGGTTTAAGGTGCTGGGGTCGTCATTCAAAAGTAGGGGAGGGGAAGGGGGAAAGCAATAAGTAATGAGTGGAAGGTGAAATCCCTGCTTGCTTCTTACTTCCTAGTTCTCTCTTCTTTAATTCTTTAAACTAAGTTTCTCGTTAGTCATAGATTTGGTATAAATAACCCTAAGACATTGCTTTTGGAGTGATTTATGGATTATGAGAAGATGGGTGCTTTTTATGTGGGTAAAAAGTATGACCTTGAAACAACTGAATTACAAGATGATGTGGTGCTTTACGATTCTAAAGATTTAACAACGCACGCAGTGATTATTGGTATGACAGGTAGTGGTAAGACAGGGCTTGGTATTGGGCTTTTAGAAGAATCGTTAATGGATAATATTCCGCTTATTGCCATTGACCCTAAAGGAGATTTAGGTAATTTACTCCTCACCTTTCCTGACTTAACGCCTGAGAATTTTAGACCCTGGATTAATGAACAAGAAGCCTCTAACCAAGGCCAAACCCCTGATGAGTTTGCAGCGTCGCAGGCCGCTTTGTGGGAAAAAGGCTTAGGTCAGTGGGGGCAAACAGCAGAACGCATAAGAACCTTGCGTAGCAAGGTGGATATGGCGGTTTATACGCCAGGTAGTTCAGCAGGTTTACCCGTTAGTGTACTTAGGTCATTTAATGCGCCTAGTGACGCGGTTCGAAGTGACACTGACCTGTACCGAGAGCGTATTCAAACCACTGCAACCAGTTTACTGGCGCTTATGGGTGAAGAGGCTGACCCTGTTACAAGTCGAGAGCATATTCTTATATCTAATATTCTAGAGAAAACATGGGCTGAAGGCAAAAACCTAGATATAGCAGGTTTAATTAGAGCCATTCAGCAACCTCCTTTTGAACGCATTGGCGTTATGGAACTCGATATGTTTTACCCTGCTAAAGACCGTTTTGGCTTAGCTATGAAGCTTAATAATTTACTGGCAGCACCTGGCTTTGAAGCGTGGCTTGAAGGGGAACCCCTAGACATACAGCGAATGCTGTTTACAGCAGAAGGCAAAGCTCGAGCTTCTATTTTTACGATTAGTCACCTGAGTGATAGTGAAAGAATGTTTTTTGTTTCTATGCTACTGAATGAAATGCTGGCATGGATGCGAACCCAAGGGGGTACCAGTAGTTTACGGGCCATGCTTTACATGGATGAGATTTTTGGGTACTTACCGCCCAGTGCTAATCCGCCTTCTAAAACACCTATGCTGACGCTATTAAAGCAAGCTAGGGCGTTTGGCTTGGGGCTTGTTTTATCTACACAAAATCCTGTTGATCTTGATTACAAAGCACTATCTAACTGTGGTACGTGGTTTATTGGGCGTTTGCAGACAGAAAGAGATAAAGAGCGGGTTTTAGAGGGGCTTTTAAGTGCCAGCCCTGAGAGTCTAGATAAAGCTGAAATGCAAAACGTTTTATCTAGCTTAGGTAAACGCAGCTTTTTGCTGCACAACATTAACGAAGATGCACCGGTTATTTTTCAAACACGTTGGGTTATGTCTTACTTGAGTGGCCCCATGACACGCGAGCAAATCAAGCGACTCATGGCTGACAGAAAAACTTTAGCTACGGTGCAAACACCCGCCTTAAAAGCAAACGCGCCTCAGGTATCTAAAAAAGCAGAAGCGCCCGTTATGCCACAAGATGTACCTGTTTACTACGTACCTGTAAGTGGCGCAGGAACAAACATTATTTACTACCCAGCAGTAGCAGGCTTCACAGAAGTTCACTACTCGAGTGTGACGCATGGGGTTAATCAAACCCAAGAGCTTGTGCTAGCGGTAGAGATGGAAGATGGCCCTGTTCCTGTTGATTGGGATAATGCTGAGCAGCTTGCTCTGGCAGCTACTGATTTAGAAAGCAAAGCCATGACGGATGCTGAGTTTGCTGATTTACCTAAAGAAGCCATGAAAGCTAAGGCTTACGCAAAGTGGCAAAAAGATTTATTTAAGCACATTCGTCAAGATAGACCTTTGAAGTTGTTTAAAAGTAAAGACCCTAAGTTAACCAGTGACGTTACAGAAACACAAGCTGATTTTAGGGCGCGCATAGCGCAGCAGTTTCGTGAAAATCGTGATGTGGATATAAACAAATTACGCCAAAAATACGGTGACAAGCTCGAAAAACTACAAGAGCGTCTTCGTAAAGCAGAACAAACCATAGAAAAAGAAGCTGATCAAGTAAAACGCCAGCAAATGGATACCCTTGTGAATGTAGGTACCACGCTCTTAAGTGCCTTCATGGGCAGAAAAACCGTTAGTGTAACCAACATGCGTAGAGCCAGCAGCAGCGTTAGAAGTGCAGGCAGGCTACAAGAACAACAACAAGACGTAAATAGAGCTAAAGAAAACGCTGCCAGCATAGTAGAAGAAATGCACGAACTCGAGTCTGAACTGCAAAAAGAATTAGATACCTTAACGAATCCTATTAACCCGTCGGAACTCGAGCTTGAAGAGGTTTTTGTGAAGGCTAATTCAACAGATGTTACTTTGGATGTCTTTGCGCTTATTTGGTTGCCTTATCGCCGTGATGCTAAGGGGGTTATAAGTCCAGATTTTGATCTTAAAGATTAATTGCATATTCGTTTGAATGCTATTGGTCGTGGCATTGAAATGTTCAGAGCTTGCTCAGCTAGGTCAGGTCCATAAAGTCTTAAGACTTTTATCTGCTTAGCATTATGCTTAATCTCTAACAATCTCATCTCATGCTGGCAAGGTAAACTTTGAGTTGTGCGCTTTACGCTATTTTACTTGGTTTTGGTTCTTGCTCAGAGTTTCTTCGGAGCTCTTTTAGCACCCTTGCCAGCACCAGACTTATTTCTTTTAGGTGTGGTTATTTTAGTTTGGCGTCTTAAACCATGGCAGTTAGTCCTTGTCGCTTACGCTGTGGGTTTACTGCAAGACATTATGGGGCACGGTGTTTTAGGTATTCATGCACTTGGCTTAGCTGCTGCTGCTTTAGGCGCAGTGCTAGTCTGGTTGCAACTGCGACAGTCAGGACTTTACGCTAGAAGCTTTATTGTTTTAGGTGCTGTATTTGCCAAGTGGCTAGCCATTATTCCTTTACTCATATGGCAGACAGGACAAACTCGAGCTGCACTTGATGCGTTGCGTATAGCACCTTTAGAAATGGTTTTTACTTTGCTTGTTGCTTTGCTTGTTTTACCGTGGGGTATGTCTTTATTTAAGCGTAGCTTGCTGATTGGGCGAACATGATTAATCG
>CAYGTA010000170.1:4128-9347 GCA_964352605.1 uncultured bacterium
GACTTTCCTGAAGAACCAGATCGTAGTGACCGTGTGGAACGTCAAATAGGTAAAGCTATCGCTTTTAATATAAGAGATGATCTTGTACTCGCTATAGAAGAGCTGGTCGCAGGTCAAGAGAACCTTTACTTGCGTGACCGTATTGAACGTACTTACCCTACGAATCTAGCTGCTCAAACCGTAGGCTATACCGCCGAAGCGCAAGGGCGCTTTTCAGGCTATGCCCTAAGTGATCTGGTAGGCATAATGGGTTTAGAAGCCAGCTACCAAAAAGACCTGTTTGGCACGCCTGGGCGACAAGATGTACAAGTGGATAACCGTGGTGTGGTTATTCAATCAAGAACCATAAAGCCAGCCAGACCGGGTAAAGACTTAGTCTTAACCATAGACCCAAGAACCCAACGCATTGCTGAAGACGCGCTGCAAGGCGCCCTTACCTATATTCAAGAAGTCAGAGCAGAAAGAGAACTGCCACTAGAAGAAACCGTACGGGGCGCACTCATTGCTTTAGAACCCAACACGGGCGATATTTTAGCCATGGCTAGCTACCCTAGTTTTGAACAAAATGTCTTTACCCGTCGACCTAGTAACTCTGAGGCCATAGAAGCACTACTAACAGACAAAACCAATCTACCCATGACTAATAGAGCGGTTGAAGCTTATCCACCTGCATCTGTTTTTAAACTCGTTACCAGCTCAGTGTTACTAGATGATGGTTTCACCAGCGTAGATAAACGCTATAGCTGCTCAGCATCCCTCAACTTTGGCGGCATACGCTGGGATAACTGGTCTTACCCAGCTTCACGAGGAAACGACACCGTTGTAGAAGCCATAGCAGACAGCTGCAACACCTACTACTGGCGAGCACTCCTAGAAACCCCAGATGCAAAAAAAGGTGGCTGGTCACCTTTTATAGATGCCCTTTTTACCAGAGCACAGGAATTTGGTTACGGAGAAACCGTTGGTGTTGGTCTAAGTGAAGAAAAAACAGGCCTTATACCGAGTGAAGCATGGGCAAACCAAGTTTACGAATACGGCTGGCTACCCGGCTTCTCACTCAACAGTGCCATAGGTCAAGGTGACATATTAGCCACACCTATACAAACCGCGCAACTCATATCAACCATTGCCCTAAACGGCAAAAAAGTAAAACCCAGACTCGTAAAACAAATAGGTGACGAAGTCATAGCACCCGAATCAAGCCAAGTGGACGGAAGCTACTGGAGTACCCTGCAACTCGGCATGCGCAAAATGATAACCGACTACGGAACCAACCTAATTTTAGGCCCCGGTGCAAACTTTCCTATAGATATAGCAGGCAAAACAGGCACCGCCCAAAACCCCAAAGGACTAGGCTACGACCATGTCTGGTTCTCAGGTTACGCCCCGCTCGAAAATCCAGAAATTGTAATCGTAATTTTTATAGAACACGGCGATAAAAGCACCAGAGTTGCTGTACCAACCGCGAGGGACTTCTTTGTAGATTACTTCGAACTCGAGCTTGACTAAAGTTTGTTTTTTAAGTCGGGTGTCTAGGTATTACGCTGTCTTGGTTTCTGGCGTTATATTCTTTTTCTTATGAAGATTCGTGGTACGCGTAAAGGTATTTTACTTAATTTAGATAAGGATGATTCAGCTGAGGCGTTTGATTTGGTTTTGCAGGAGGCTGATCATGAGGAGTTGTTTAAGGGTGACGTGATGATTGAGGTGACAGATAAGTTACCTTGGTCTTTAGTCACGGCGATTGCTGAGCGTATTGAGGCCGTTGGGGGTGCTGTTGTTGAGTTGCGTCCTTCTGCCAGCATGATTTCAACAAAAGGTGAGACGGTGATTGTTGCGCGTACCGTGCGTAGTGGTGGTGTGGTTGAGTCGAGTGGTTCTGCTATTATTCTGGGTGATGTTAATGCAGGTGCGCAAGTTATTGCTGAAGATGATGTGATTGTGGTGGGTACTTTGCGGGGTATAGCGCATGCAGGGGCATTTGGTAATGAGGGAGCGGTTATTTATGCACAGCGCATTATGAGCCCTCAGTTAAGAATTGCGGGTTCGCTGGCTCAGGGGGACGGCTCTGTTGAGGATCGTGGGCCTGAAATTGCGCATCTTAAAGATGGTCAGATTGCACTTAAGCCTTATACTTAAAGCTTTGTGCTTGCCTTAAGAATTTGCTTGAGGAACGAATAGGCAAACAAAGTTCTGAGTCGTTGTTTTTACTTTTTACTCACTTGCTATAGCTTTAGTTACGTAAAGTTTAGAGGGATAGTTGTTCTAGTGTACTTAAAATGTAACAACACACGTAAAGTAAAAAAACCGTCACTGACATTGAAAATAGCGCTTTTCCTCGGTATAGTTAGACTGTTTGTAAAGGCCAAGCAAAGTATTTTTGGCTAAACATAGAAATCACCCATGAACCATAATTATTTAAAGTCATGACATACAACTCAAAGGAGACAATCCATGACCCGAATTGAATCAATAAGCGCGCTCGAGTTGCTTGACTCGCGCGGTAACCCTACTGTTGGTGCAACTGTTCGTTTAGAAAGCGGTATAGAAGCGAGTGCGGCGGTGCCGTCTGGTGCGTCTACAGGTGCGCATGAAGCTGTTGAACTGCGTGACGGTGGTAGTCGTTATATGGGCAAAGGTGTCCTTCAGGCTGTCAAGAATGTAAATGAGATTATTTCACCTGCCCTTATTGGTATGGATGCGCTTGATCAAAATGCACTTGATACAGCCATGCTCGAGCTTGATGGCACGCCCAATAAAGCTAAGTTGGGTGCTAATGCACTGTTGGCTGTGTCGTTAGCGTCTGCTAGGGCGGTTGCGAGTGTGCTTGATATGCCTCTTTATCGTTATCTTGGTGGGGCAAATGCTAAGACTTTGCCTGTTCCTATGATGAACGTTATTAATGGGGGTGAGCATGCTGATAATAATGTTGATATGCAGGAGTTTATGCTTGCACCTATTGGTTTTAGTAGCTTTAGTGATGGGCTTCGTGCTGGAGTAGAGACTTTTCATAATCTTAAGAAGGTTCTGGCTAAGCGTGGTTACAATACTAATGTTGGTGATGAGGGTGGTTTTGCGCCTGACTTAAAAAGTAATCAAGAAGCCATTGAGGTTATTCTTGAGGCGATTGAAAAGGCGGGTTACACGCCGGGTGAGCAGATTGCTATTGCGCTTGACCCTGCCTCAACGGAGTTTTTTAAAGATGGTAATTATCATTTAAAAGCAGAAGATAAAGTTTTAAGCCCTGATGAGATGGTGGCCTATTGGGCTGATTGGGTTAAGAATTACCCAATTATTTCTATTGAAGATGGTTTAGCTGAAGATGACTGGGCAAGCTGGGCTAAGTTAACTGCGCAAATTGGTGATAGATGTCAGCTTGTTGGTGATGATTTGTTTGTAACGAATGTAGAGCGTTTACAACGGGGTATTGATGAGCATGTGGGTAACGCCATTCTGGTTAAAGTAAATCAAATTGGTACTTTAAGTGAAGCTATGGACGCAATTGAGTTAGCAAAAAGCCAAGGTTACCGCAACATGATTTCTCATCGTAGTGGTGAAACTGAAGATGCTTTTATTGCTGACTTGGCAGTTGCTGTTAATGCTGGTCAAATTAAGACAGGCTCTGCGAGTCGTAGTGATCGCTTAGCTAAGTACAATCGTTTACTTACTATTGAAAATCAATTAGGCAGTGCTGCTGTTTATTTAGGTAAGAAGGCATTTAATCAATGAAGCCAAGTAGACGTACCAAAATTGTAGCTACCTTAGGGCCCGCTACGAGTAATGCTGAAAAAATTGTTGAGCTGATTGAAGCGGGTGTTAATGTTTTTAGGCTTAATTTTTCACATGGTGATAAAGAAACCCATAAAAATAATATTGATCTTATTCGTAAAGAAAGCAAACGTTTAGGTAGATCTATTGGGGTTTTACAAGATTTACAAGGTCCTAAAATACGCACTGCTACCTTTAAAGACGGCAAAATTGAGCTTGTAGAAGGTGCTAAGTTTGATCTTAGCTGTGATGATGATAGCCCTGGAGATATCAAGCGAGTTGGTGTAACGTACACAGGCTTATATAACGACGTTAAAGTAGGTGACGCTCTACTCTTAGATGACGGCAGACTTGCTTTAGAAGTTGTTGGCTTAAAAGGACAAACCATTCAAACAAAAGTTACGCTTGGTGGCATTCTTTCTAACAACAAGGGTATTAACATTCCTAATGCTGACTTGAGCATTCCTGCGCTTACTGATAAAGATGTTGAAGACTTGCTTTATGGTGCAGAGTTAGATGTTGACTGGGTTGCCATGAGTTTTGTAAGAAATCGTGATGATTTGCTACTAGCACGTCATTACTTAGCTCGGGCTGGCTCAAGGGCACGCTTAATGGCAAAAATTGAGAAGCCAAGTGCGGTTGATCGTTTTGATGAAATTTTAAGCGAAGTTGATGGCATTATGGTCGCAAGGGGTGATTTGGGTGTGGAGTTACCCCCTGAGCGTGTGCCTATCATTCAAAAGCGTTTGATTCGTCTTTGTGTAGAAGCAGGTAAGCCTGTTGTCACTGCCACACAAATGCTTGAAAGCATGATTACTAGCCCAACACCAACCAGAGCAGAAGCGAGTGATGTTGCTAATGCTATTTATGATGGAACTGACGCAGTTATGCTTTCAGCTGAAACGGCTGTAGGTAAGTACCCTGCTAAAGCAGTTGAGATGATGCACCGCATTGCTATGAGTGTAGAGGCCGGTATTAGTTACCAAAGGTCAATGCGTGAGCACTACCCACCTACACGTGGCACAACCGCGGATGCTATTTCGCAGAGCGCTTGCCGTATATCTGTTGAGCTTGATGCGCAAGCTATTGTAACGTTTACTTCTTCAGGTACAACTGCTATGCGGGTCTCTAGAAATAGACCTGTTGCAACGATTCTTGCTATAACGCCAAGTGAAAGAGCGTACCGTCAAATGAGTATTGTTTGGGGAGTATTGCCTGCTGTGAGTGAAGATATAAGCAATACTGATGAAATGGTAGTTGTTGCCTCTAAAATTATAAAAAAAGCAGGTAATGTAGAAGAAGGTGCACGCTTTATTATTACGGCGGGTGTACCCTTTGGTATGCGCGGAACCACTAACCTTATACGCATAGAACGCTACAAAGGATAAACCTTAACTAAAGATCTAATGACTAATGAGCAACGAGTAAGCCTTACTCGTTGCTCATTATAT
>CAYGTA010000171.1:0-9324 GCA_964352605.1 uncultured bacterium
CAAAAACCTTCACTAGCCTAAAATCAAGATACTCGAGCTGTCCTGCTTTAAATAGAAGTTCAAAGTTAGCTGATCGCATTCCTACTTATTTTAGGCTGCCTTACTGATAACAGCTAAAATGTTATGTATTCTTGAATCTCATGTTACGTTTCTTGCTAACATAGTGTGCTAGCTATGCGAAAGTGTTTATGAACGTACCCTCAAACCAAGGTCATAAATGACAAATAGAAACTATAAACTGTTTAGAGTCGGTACAAAGAACCCTTCCCCATTAACCTATATAAGCCAAACACCCTTTTAACTAAAGTCACGCATTCAAAGGAGACTTAATGGCAAGCGTAAAGCAAGTTGTAGAAGTTGAAATAAATGACAATGATTTAGGCTGGTTAGAAAGCGAACACATCGTTGAACTAATCGAACTAGGTCAAGAAAATGAAAATAGTCTTGATACCGCAGAGATTAGTGATGCTTTTAATAAAGCCCTAATAGAGCAAGGCTTAGAACCAGAAGAAGCCAACTTCGAAGATCTCATGGAGTTACTCACCACCAAAGGCATCACCATTGCTGATTTAGCTGCAGATGAAATTATTGTTGAAGACAAAGATGATGACGATGACGACGAAGACCTAGAAGGCTTCGGCGATGACATGGACGACCTCGAAATTGACCTTGAGGCCGGCATTGAAGACGAAATCGCAGGCATTTCAGTAGATGAAAGCAGCGAAGAACTAGACCGTGAAGAACTAGAAGCTCGAGCAGAAGCCATGACTGACTCTAGGGTTCGCACTAACGACCCTGTCAGACAATACTTGCAAGAAATCGGCAAAGTTGACCTTTTAAAACTAGAAGAAGAAATCAGCTTAGCTCGCCGTATTGAAGATGGCGAAGCAGCAAGAGTCCGTCTTGATGAAGAGTCAGAAGGTCTAGCAGAACGCGAAAAACGCAGCCTACAACGCGTAGTAGAAGATGGGGATATGGCCAGACAGCACCTCATTGAAGCCAACTTGCGTTTAGTGGTATCTATCGCCAAGAAATACAACGGTCGTGGCATGAGCTTTCTTGACCTTATACAAGAAGGCAACCAAGGGCTCATTCGTGCCGTTGAAAAATTCGAGTACCGCAGACGCTACAAGTTCTCCACTTACGCCACATGGTGGATTCGTCAAGCAATCAACCGTGCCATTGCTGACCAAAGCCGTACCATTCGTATTCCTGTGCACATGGTTGAAACCATTAACAAACTCACTCGAGCTGCACGCCGCTTACAACAAGAACTTTCTCGTGAACCCTCATTTGAAGAAATAGCTGACGCTATGGGGCCAGACTGGAACGCCGAAAAAGTTGAAGAAGCCTTTAAGCTTACACGCGAACCCTTCAGCTTAGAAACCCCCATTGGTGACGAAGAAGACAGCTTTTATGGTGACTTCATACCAGATGAAAACATAGAATCACCTGTTGAGCAAGCCAGCAAAACCATTTTAAGTGAAGAGCTAGAAGAAGCCCTTGACAAGCTTAATGAACGTGAAGCCATGGTACTTAAGCTACGCAAAGGACTGGTAGATGGCCGTGAGCACACGCTTGAAGAAGTAGGTTCTCACTTTGGTGTAACCCGTGAGCGTATTCGTCAAATTGAAAATAAAGCACTTCGCAAACTCAAATACCATGAAAGCAGAACCCGAAAACTAAGAGACTTTTTAGACTAAGGTTTAAGTAAAAAGATGACAAGGCGTGGCACTAGCTGCGCCTTGTTTTTTTGGTATAGCTTGTAGGAACTAAAGTCGCAAAGGTATAGCAGCTTTCAAGTAAAACACACCATCAACTTAGTTCATCTGTTTTTACTCACCTAGTTCGACAATTAAAACGCTGTAGCGTTTCAATTGCAAAAGGCTATACTGTTCAAGTAATGATGCTGCGCAAATCGCACCCTATCTAATTAGACTTAATGATAAAAGCAGAAACCAGAAAGTGGAAAAAGTTAAAGAATATTAGGAAGTTTTGTTTGATTGAATCGGTATTTATACAACTAGCCCTTAAGGATGTTAGGTTGCTTAAAAACGCTTTGGTAACATACGCCCATCTCATAGAACGCGAAGAAGTAAAAAATGATTGTTTCAACTATGAAATGCTTAAGCAAAGGCTTTTTAGAAAGTTTGAACCTATTCCTTTTGAATTAAGAGCTCGCCACTCAAAATTTAATAGCGCACAATTAAAGCAGCTTCAGGCTCTCTTTGATGAAGTACAAAGTGTAGAGTTTTCATTGGAAGAACTAGAAGTTCTTATTGACATGTTACAGACGCTGTTCAAAAACCCATGGGTAATGTCAGAGTGGATGTCCCTTATGAGAGGCCCACTTTCATCTGCAGAAAAATTACTTGAAGAATTTCGTCAGGTCAGTGAATTAAGCTAATTTTTCACCTTTACATTAATAAAGCCAAGTAGGGTGACTCTACCTCTTAGTCCAAATACAAAACCAACCTAAGCTTAAGCAGTTACGCACTCTTAAGCTGTTATAGTGTTTAAATCATGAAAATCTTGTATAAAATAGGGTTATTACTCTTAGCTGTTTTAGCAATCTTATATGCCGTTTTTGCTGTTCGGGCAAAAGCTCGAGTTCCTCACGTGTTTTTTGAGGGTAGTTCGGGTATTTTGGTTATTTCGCATCAGGGGGGTGATTTTTTGTGGCCTAGTAATACGCTTTTTGCTTTTGAGCAGTCTGTTGCGTTGGGTGTGGATATTTTGGAGTTGGATGTTCATGCTTCTAAAGATGCTGAGCTGGTGGTTATTCATGATGATACCTTGGAGCGCACTACGAATGGCTCTGGCTTGGTTAGAGAGAAAACGCTTGCTGAGCTTAAAAGCTTAGATGCGGGGTTTGATTGGTCACCTGAACGTAAGGGGGAAAGTTTTCCTTATCGTGGTCAGGGTATTACTATTCCTACGCTTCGTGAGCTGTTTGAAGCTTTTCCTAATGAGAAAATGACGATTGAGATGAAGCAGTTAGAGCCGAGCATTGCTGGGTCTTTGTGTGATTTGATTAGGGCTTATGGTTTGGCTTCGCAGGTGCTTGTGAATTCTTTTCATGTGGCTGCGCTTAATGAGTTTAGGGGTCTTTGTCCTGAGGTTGCGACGTCTACGAGTGCCGCTGAGGTGCGGAATGCGTTTATTTTGACGAGTCTTTTTTTGGGTAGGCTTTACCCTGCGCCAGCTGAGGCTTTCCAGGTTCCTGAGGTGCAGGGTAGTTTAACGATTGTGACGCCTCGTTTGGTGCGTCTTGCTGAAAGTAAGAATATGAATTTGCAGGTTTGGACGGTTAATGAAACGGCTGATATGGAAAGGCTTGTTGCTATGGGGGTGGATGGCATTATTACGGATAGGCCTGATAGGCTTTTGAGGGTTTTGGGTAGGCTTGAGGCTTTTGAGCTTCCTGAAGCTGTACCTGAATGAAAAAAGCCCACTGGAAAGGTGGGCTTTAACATTATGATCTTTTGACTTAGGGTAGTGCTACGGCTTGTCTTGCTAATGCCATGAGTTGACTGGGTCTGAAGGGCATTTTTAAGTGAGACACGCTCGAGTGTTGACTTAGGTCTTCTACTTGGGCTTCTTTTGATAGCATGATGATGGGGATGTTTTTGTTGTTTTCTGAGTTTAGTTGTGGACCTGCTAAGATGGTGTCGTTTCGACCAACCACTATGAGGTCTGGTTGTTCATTTTGCTCTTCTGACACAACTTCAAATCCTTCATATTCAAACTTGCGTTTGAGGGTGTCATATAGGTGTGCTTGTGTGTCTATGAACATTACTTTGGGCATTTGACCTAGTTTAAACTTAGCTTAGGGCTTGCGTCTGTGCGCATTGACAGTTTGGCTTTTGTTTAGCTGTATTGGGCGAGCATGGCTTTTATTTCTTCTTGTATTTGTTTTGCTAGGCTTGTGGGGCTTAACACTTTTACAGCTGCTCCCCAACTTAAGACCCAAGCTGACACATCTTTAAAATTTCGAACGTGTAGGCTGATTTTTAGTCCTTCGGGGGTGTCTTGAGACTTGGTCATAAATAGGGGTGGTTTTTCTTTTACCCATTGGCTGTATTCAGGTTTAAATAAAAGTTCAACATGAATGGGTCTGTGGCTTTCTCCGGTTAAAGCTTGTACAGAAAAGCCTGCTTGTCTTTCGAATGGCTGTTCACTTAGCTCGAGTTTTGTTATGCGGTCTAGTCTGAACATGCGCATGGCTTTTCTTAGGTGGCAGTAGGCGTAGAGCATCCATATTGCATTAAAATGAATGAGGCCATGGGGGTCTAGGGTGCGTTCTGATGTTTCGGTGCTGTTGTTATCTGCTTTTTTTCGGTAGCTTATGTTTATTTGGTTTTGTTTTATGATTGCCGTGCGGATTTGTGGCAGAGCGTCTGGTATTTTTATGTGACTTTGTGAGTCTGTTGTGATGAAGCGAATGTTTTCTTTTAAGTATTTGACTTCTTTTTGAATTTCTTCGGGTAGTAAGGCTTCTATTTTTCTAACTGCGTTTTGGGCTGCCTTTTGGTACTCATCATCAAAACTACTGGTCATAACTTCGCTACCGAGTAGTAGCATGATGACTTCATTTGAATCGAAACTTACTGGGGGTAGGAAATAACCTTCCATAAGCCAGTAGCCTTGCCCTGCTGCAGAGACAATAGGTACGCCAGATTCATTGAGTGCTTGTATATCTCGGTAGATTGTACGTTTTGTTACTTCAAAAAACCTTGCTAATTCTTCGGCTGTTACTAGGTCACGTGCTTGCAGCTCGAGTACTATGGCTAGGAGTCTGTCAGTACGATTCATAGGGTTTTAAAATACCTTATTTTTGTTGACCCGCTTGTTAATAAGCTAAGCTGTTTATACTCGAGCTTTTGTTCTCTTCACATGTTATCCACAGCCTGTGGATAACATGTTTATAGGTGCAGACAGTAGCTTAATTTAGTCTTTAAAGAGGTTTAGGATTTGTTTTTTTACACTTTGAAAAGAAGCTGTGCTGGTAATCGTTAAGGCAAAATGATCTGCTTCTTCAAGCAGCGTATACGTTAAATCGTCTCCTGCCCTTTCAGCTGCTTTTAGGTAAGCAAGCACATGTTCTTCGGGTACAATTCGATCTTTTTTACCTTGTATAAGTAGCTGCTTTACCCCCATAGGTAGCATGGCTTGTGGAGATGTTTCTGCGTAGCGCTCAGGATAGCTGTAACCCTCTATAAGGCCTTGCGCTACTCTATCGCAAACCCTTTCTTCGGTTGCGCGGCGCAGGTCTGTAATGCCTGCTAGTGACACAACTGCTTTAAGCTCGAGTGGGTCTTGAGCGTAAAGTGGGCTTTCTGGCGCTAGCTTTTGCCTCGCGCCTGACCATAATGCCAAATGCCCTCCTGATGAGTGACCCACTGTCACAACGTTTGTTAGGTCTAGGGGGTAGGTTTTGGCTAGCTCTCTAAGGTAATCAATCCCTTTGGCTACATCTTGAAAAGTGGCAGGGTAACCTCCCCCGTTACCTAAACGTCTATACTCTAAATTCCACACAGCTATGCCTTCTTTCCGAAAGGCTTCTGAGAATGACTCCATCGTTACGGAACGCACAAAGGACTGCCAGCAGCCGCCATGTAACACAACAAGTACAGGATAGCTTTCTTGGCCTGCGTCGGGTAAAAAGAGCTGCCCGAACTGCTCAGAATGCTCACCGTAGCTTAAAAGCTTAGTGCTGGCATCTTCTCTTAGTTGCGCGCCGTCTTGCACATAAATAATAGGGGGCGGAGGTGGGGGAAGCGGCACTTAAAACTTATAACCATTGCACATTTTTTTATCTCCCCCTAACTGCTTCTTAGGGCACTTAGCTTGCATAAGCATGACTATTAACTTTGTCCTAGTTCTTTTGCACGATTAGCAGCATCTTCAACCGCTTGCATAACCGTATGCCTAAAGGCTTCTTTTTCAAGTGCTTTTACCCCAGCAATCGTTGTGCCTCCTGCGCTAGACACTTCATCTTTTAAGTCAGCTGGTTTTTTACTGGCCAAAATGGCTGCTGTACCTGCCAGAACTTGCTGCGCTATATCTTGCGCCATATCTCTAGAAAACCCCATACGCACGCCACCATCAGCCAGAGCTTCAGCAAACAAAGCCACAAACGCAGGACTCGAGCCTGCTAAGCCTGTAAACGCATCAATGAGTTTTTCGGGCATTGGGTAGACTTTACCTATAGAACTAAAGAGGGTTTTGGCAAACGCAATGTCTTCTTCAGTTGAGCCTTCTTGCGGTGCTAATGCAGTTGCACTTTGGGCGACAGCTGCCCCTAAATTAGGCATGTGGCGAATAACCCGATTACTTTGCACAGCTGTTGAAATAGTTTCAAGCGTAATACCTGCCATGATTGACAAGTAAGATTGGTATTGCTTTGCAATGAGTGGCGCAACAAGTTCAAAGATTTGTGGCTTAACCGCTATGAGTACTCGCTCTGCGCTACCTAGATTATCTTTCGTTAAAACCTTCACGCCATGCTCTTGGCTTAGGGCTTGCAGTAAGTCTTGGTTAGCGTCATAAATACCAATATCTTCAGGCATTAAGACTTTAGCGTTTAGTGCACCTATCATGATGGCGCTACCCATTTTTCCTGCGCCAATAATTGCTAGTTTCATGCTGTTCTCCTTTGTTAACCTCAGTTTATAGTAGTTTGCTCAGGGCATGCTATAGCTTATTTTTTAATAACAGCAATGCAGTTCGTCATTTGTGTATATCTTTTGTCTCTACTTACTCATACCAATGAGGCTACTTAAAGAACTGAAGCAAAAAGCAAAGTCTGCTACCTTAGTAACGTGGAAACGTTAAGCCTAATCGGGCAAGCTTTAACTTTACATAGTGATGCATTCAAAAACGTCATCACTGTTGACAGCTTACGTTCAACCTTATTAATTGTTTTTCTAGCAGGCTTATCAAACAGTCTAGGGCAAAGCATCGTTTTATTTGCCAATCAAGTCAAACCCAAAAGATTCATAGCGAGCCTAGCGGTGGGTGCCCTTATTTATGTTTTTGGCTTTATGGCCTTAAGCCTAAGCATATGGCTGGTAGAGCAATTCTTATTTGACCGCAGCGAACCCTTCATAAGCATGATTAAGGTGGTTGGTTTAGCCTACTCACCTTACCTCTTTTCCTTTTTCATACTCACACCCTACTTCGGCTCACTCATCTCCGTCATCTTATCGTTATGGAGTTTAGCAGCCATCTTAATTGGTCTCATGGCAACACTCGAGCTAAGTATTTGGCAGGCAGTGTTAGCTAGTGCTTTAGGGTGGATACTTGTGCAACTCTCAAGTCGCACAATAGGTCGCCCTTTGCAAAAAATTACCCTGCAAAGTAGACGCTTTGTGGCTGGCAGCAAACTCGAGCTTAACCCTAAACGCCTTAGTGAAAGCAAGAAATCAAAATGATTCTCTCTGATCTTCTTTCTCTTATTGTTATTTTGATTCTTGGTTTTTTGATAGCAGGTGCCCTTTCACCTTTTGAAGCTTTAGGATGGTGGGCAGGCTGGTTTGGGCGTGACCGTGACGATATGGAAGACTTACCTAAGGTAGCCACAACAGGTTCTAATGCGAAGCACTTTATTATTTTCTTGTCAGGTATTCATAGTGTGTCAGAAGAAAGCTTTGCAGGTAGAGAAATAAATTTGCTTAACACCTTAAAAGAACGCTTGAGTGACACTCGAATTCTAGAACTCTTTCCTTACTCAGTAAACAACCGAGCCTTAACAGGTCAGCGTTTCTTCGCATGGTTCTGGCGCATAGCTTTAAAACTAAAATTTAGTCGCTTAGCTTTTGCAGGCTTTATCATTAATTTCAGAAATGTCTGGCAAGTCATGGTGTCAGCAGATAAACGCTACGGCCCTATTTACAATCAAGGTAGCGCTGAAAGCATAGCTCGAGCTTTGCTGCAACAGGGTTACCAAGTTGGCTCAAAAACACCTGTCACGCTCATAGGTTACAGTGGCGGCGGGCAAATAGCGGTGGGTTCTGCAAGTTACCTTAAAGAAATTATAGATGCACCCATTAGTGTTATATCTTTGGGCGGCATTGTTTGTTCTGACCCGAGCTTAGCTGCACTCGAGCGTCTTTATCAGTTGGTGGGTGAGAAGGATGGTGTGCAGCGTTTAGGGGCTTGGTTTTTTCCGGGGCGTTGGCGTATTTTGCCTTATTCCGATTGGAATAAAGCCCGCGATAACGGGCTTATTCAATTTGTAAATATGGGTCCGGTTGATCATACGGGTAAGCAAGGCTATTTGGATAGTAAGCAAACGCTATCTGATGGTCGTAGTTATTTAGAGCAAACCGTAGATACCATTGTAGCTATCATTGAAGATGGTTCTGTAGCAGATGCGTTTAGCCCGAAGGCTTAATTTACAGTAATCTAAACCATCAAGTCTTATGACACGATTAACTCAGTTTGGTATTAGACAGCAATAGCAACTTGAAAACTTGCCTTGTAACCTTCTTCTAGATTACCTGTAACGGTAGGCATTTGCTGATCGACAATATCTCTAAAGGCAACATCTGAAGAAAGCGAAACACGAGATAAGTTACGCACACTATCTTGGTAGCCTTGAGCATTGTTATAGACATTTTGGGAAATATCTTCAGGTAGTGCTAACTGAGAGGTATGAATTTTGTTAGCCACATTGGTAGCTAAATCTAAAGACGGATAAACTTCAAAGTGAAGGTGAGGCCAGCGCCCTGAGTAACATGCAGGAAAAATAGTCTGAAAACTCAATTTTCCTTCAAGGTCAGCAGCTTGAACACCTCGCAAGTAATCTTCATTGGTTACGCCATTACTGTACATAGAGTAGTTAGCATCACGGTCACACTGCCAAATATAAACAGCATAGCCCGCTAGAGGCGCACATTCACCCGCAGCGTTCATTAACTGCAAGTCAATCTCTAAAGGCACACCCTCAGCAATAGTTCCTGTTGCCAAGCTATTTGTTATATCTTTACGCACAATACCTGAGTGCTCGAGTAAGTTTATATTTCTTGAGCCGTTAGCAGGAAAAGGACCAGCGGTTTCTTCTGGAATTTCTGTTAAACATGTTCCGCTGCTGTTATCTTGGGCAATGCTGCATCCCGTAACCAAAAACCCTAATCCTGCTAAGCCTAGTTGCAATGCTTTTCGTCTATCAACTAATTTGCTTGTCCACATGGTGACATCGGTTTGTAAGCCTAAATCATGGTAATCACTCATTGATAATCTCCTTTTATACCCCCCAACAAAACGTACCTAATAGATATTTAGATTATGTTTAGAAACACCTTCTCAACGCATCTGTTA
>CAYGTA010000172.1:0-3924 GCA_964352605.1 uncultured bacterium
TAACCGCTTCGCTCTTGTGGTTCAGGAGCGTTCCGACCCTAAGAAGCTCTTAGGGTATTAAGCGAAAGGGCAAAGAGTGAATGGTGCAGCAATTTTCGGTAAGACAATTTCCTGCATTTTTCTTGTGTATTTTGAGCTTCTTCATCTCTGACTTACCATTCTTCATCTCTGACTTACCATTCTTCATCTGAGTCTTGCTAAACTGTTGCTTGTGAAATTTCTTAAACTCTTACAAGGCTTACTGATTGCAATTTTGACTGTTGTTTTGTCAGTAGCTGCTTTTTTAACAGCATCTGCTTTTAAGTGGGCAAATGAACTTCCTGAACTTACAGCTCTTGATTCTTTAGATATTACGGCTATTTCTCAGGTTTACTCGTCTGATGGTCGTCAGTTTGGGCAAATTTTGCCGGTCATTGGTGAAGGTCAAGAAACGGCTTATCGTATTCCTGTTTCTTTAGATGAGGTTTCACCTGCCGTACTGCAAGCCTTTGTGGCTTATGAAGATGATCAGTACTTTAAACATTATGGTATTGACCTTCCGGGTATTGGTAGAGCAGTTTATGAAGAGCTTTTTGGTGATGAAGGTCGTGGTGGTTCTTCTATCACAACGCAGGTTATTAAAAATACAGTTTTGCGTGATATTGCTAATGAGCGCTCTTTAGAGAGAAAAGTTAAAGAGTGGATGCTGGCTATTGAGTTAGAGCGTCGTTTAACCAAAGCTGAAATTTTGCAACGCTACATTAATGTTGTGTTTTGGGGTGGGCAGATTTACGGTATTCGCGCAGCTGCCGATGCTTACTTTAGTAAAAGCCCGATTGAGCTTAACTTAGCTGAAGGGCTTTACTTGGCTAGACTCATTCCTGCACCTAACTCAAGATGGGAAGATGATTTTAGTTTAACCAGAGCGAGTATGCGCCAAGTTTTAGATAAAATGGTAGCTCAAAATATGGTGAGTCAAGATGTTGCTGATAGAGCGTGGCGTGAAAACTTACAACCAAATGGCTGGTCAATTAATTATGACGGAGAGGGTAACGTAGTAAGTGCCGACAGAACCCTTGATAATCCTCCTGTTGCTCAAACTAGCATTAGCTCAACCTTATCTGATTATGTAGTGATTGCCGTTAGAAACTGGCTTACGAATAAATTTGGTGAAGAGCTTGTTTATCGCCGTGGAGGTCTAAAGGTCTACACAACTATTGATTATGAAGCGCAGTTGGCAGCTAATGAAGCGTCGTTGCGAGCTGAAGTTCCTGAAGGCGCACAACTTGCCTTTGTCGGTCTTGACCCTGCAACGGGCGAAATTTTAGCCATGATGGGAGGTCGCTTAGTAGCAGGCGAAAAACCCGGAGAGTTAAACCGTGCCTTGCAATCATCTAGACAACCCGGTAGTTCTTTTAAACCTATAGCTGTAGCAGCAGCTATAGAGACAGCAGGCATGTCACAAGCAACCGTTTTACTAGATGAACCCACCATCTTTAAACAAGCTGGTCAACCTGACTATGAACCTGCCAATTATGACAACAAATTTATTGGCGCTAAAACCATTCGCTATCATTTAGATGGCTCACGTAACATTCCTGCCATTAAAGCTTTAGAAGCTGCCAGCGCCCTAGAAGTTGCTGAGCGAGCCACTGAACTTGGTTATGAAGATGTCTTAGCAGTACCTTCTATTGCGCTAGGAACGATTGAAACCACCCCCCTACAACACGCTGCCGCCTATGGTGCCTTTGCCAATGGGGGTGTAAAAATGGAACCTTACTTTATAGACCGAGTCGAAGATGCCGACGGTAACATTTTGTACCAAGCAGAACCCCGCTTAACTCGAGTATGGTCTCCTCAAACAGCTTACATTGGTCTTGATTTGCTTTACGGCAATGTCAATGATGCTTCAAATGGCATTACTGGCTTTAGTAATCGCGCCAAAATACCGGGGCGTTGGGTGGGTGGCAAAACAGGCACAACCAATAGCGAACGTGATATTTGGTTTGTTGGCATAACACCCGGCATGGTATCTGCTGTTTGGATAGGTTTTGATGACAACAGCCCCATCCCGCAAAAGATTGACCCTGCCTTAACCCGGGCAGGTGACGGAACGGTTGGTAGCTCAAGACAGCCTGTTTACATTTGGAAAGATTTTGTAGAGAATGCCTTGCGTAACCGCGCTGACTTACCCACCGAATTCCCTGTTCCAGAAGGCATTGTTATGCGTAGTCTAAACTTAGCAACAGGCCAAATGGGCGCAGGTGGCGTTATGGCAGCCTTCAATGAAAACACCATATTTAGAGATCAGGCTGTTCAAGATAACCTAACTATAGAAATACCTATAGATACCCGCACCAATACTCGAGCTACTGCTACTACTCCTCGTGAGAATATTCAGTACAAAAAAGTCAAGCCTGACGAAATTGCTCAGTATCTTAATTAGATGAATGAGACACTTACCGCTGTCAAAGGCATAAAAGTAGGTCACTGGTCAAATCTAGAAGCAAGAACAGGCTGCACAGTTGTGCTCTGCCCTTCTGAAGGCTGCATTGCCTCTGGCTTAGCGCTTGGCAGTGCACCGGGTAGTCGTGAGTATGCTCTACTTGCTCCTGAAAAATCAGTCGAACGGATTCACGCCATTTTGCTTACAGGTGGCAGTGCTTTTGGCTTGGCAGCAGCAACTGGTGTTATGGAATGGCTCGAGCAGCACAACATTGGCTTTGAAAGCCCCGTAGCACGCATACCCATAGTACCTAGCGCCGTTATTTTTGACCTTATCGCAGGTGATGCCAGCATAAGACCAACAGCCCAAAATGGCTTTGAAGCTGCCCAAAATGCATCTAGCAAACCTGTCAACATGGGACAAGTAGGGGTAGGAACTGGCGCACTGGTAGGTAAATACTTAGGGCTCGAGTATGCCGCTAAGGGGGGGCTTGGGAGTGCCCGCCTAAATATAGATGGCGTAACCATAGCTGCTCTAGCAGTAAGCAACGCCGTAGGTGATATTTATGACAAAAACGGTCAGTTGATTGCAGGCTCAAGCCATCCAGATAGAACAAACCCTAAGCTAAAACCAAACGTTGATGAAGGCACAAACACCACACTCGTGGTTGTAGCAACAGACGCAACAATCACCAAAGCACAAGCTCGAGCTTTGTCAACAAGTGCACATATAGGCGTAGCTCAAGTCACTCGCCCATCCCACACAGTGCATGATGGCGATACCTGCTTTGTACTCAGCACAGGCAGTAAAGAAGCTATATCTATGATGGCGCTAAGCGTCGCGGTGCAACAAGTTGTTTCAGAAGCCATCCTTAAGGGTGTTAAAGCAAGTAACAATTAAGACGCTAAAAAAAGGCAAACTAAGACATAATAAAGCAATGCATATAGGTGTTTTAGCACTACAAGGCGCATTCCGTGAACACAAACTGGTTTTTGAGAAGCTCGGCGTTAAAGTAAGCGAAGTAAGGCTACGCAAAGACTTAGACGACATTTCAGGTTTAGTTATACCCGGTGGTGAATCAACCACCATGGCTAAACTCATGAAGCTCTATGAATTTGACACTGCCATTCCTGAGTTTTATCAATCGGGCAAAGCCATTTGGGGAACCTGCGCTGGCGCCATTGCCATTTCAACCGAAATAATTGCTTACCCTGAGCAACCCCGCTTAAACCTCATGAATATAAGCGTAGAAAGAAACGCTTACGGCAGACAAGTCTCCTCTTTTGAAATTGATTTACCCATAAAAGGTTTTGAAACGCCTTTTAGAACCGTATTCATACGCGCACCCCGCATAGCCAAAACAGGCAAGAATGTAGAAATACTAGCTGAGTACAACGGTGACACTATCATGGCAAAACAAGACAAACTCATGGCAACCGTCTTTCACCCCGAATTAAGCAACGACACAAGGGTGCATGAGTATTTTTTAGGCATGTGCG
>CAYGTA010000172.1:4024-5624 GCA_964352605.1 uncultured bacterium
CGCAGAGTCTCAATTTCAAAGGTTGAAAAGGTTGTAAATGAACCTAAAAAACCAGTCATAACAGCTAGCTTAAGTTCAGGTCGCCAGCCATCTGCAAAGCCAAATACTAAAAAAGCTAGCAGAAAAGACCCAATGATGTTTACACTAAACGTAGCCCAAGACAAACCCTCTGACATTTGCAGCACAGAAGCTCGAGCTATTGCTAAACCGACAAGGTAGCGGCTTAGGGCGCCCAGTGCACCGCCTATCATGACAGCTATTAGCATGCTTGTCTCACGGTTTAACTTTATCATGGTGTGTAAGTCTTTATACTGACTTTAGAGCGCAGCTTAAACCTGCTCTTGTTTAACAAAAATGTCAAAATCAATAATGTATGGCGTTCATCTGGAGGTAGAGTATGTCTAGTCTTAGTTATCCTATTGGTAAGTTTGAATTTCAAGAATCTAACGCTGAGTTGCGTGCAGCTTGGATTAATGATCTTAAAATCGCCCCTGAGCAGCTTGCAAATGCCGTTGCGGGTTTAAGTGATGCGCAGCTTGATACGCCTTACCGTGAAGCTGGCTGGACGCTACGTCAAGTTGTACATCATGTGGCAGATAGTCACATGAATAGTTACATTCGTTTTCGTTGGGCTTTAACTGAAGATAGTCCAATCATTAAAGCTTATGATGAGAAGGTCTGGGCAGACTTAACAGATGCCAAAACAGCAGCTGTTGACTTATCACTTAATTTAATAGCGGCACTACATGCACGCTGGGTTATTCTTTTAGAGAGCCTAAGTGACAACGACTGGAAAAAAACGTTTGTACACCCTGAAAGCAAACAAGAAATTCCTTTAGATCGCAACTTAGCCATATATGCATGGCACGGCAAACACCATACCGCCCACATAACAAGCTTAAAAGAGCGTGAAGGCTGGGTCTAAACAGTCAGCAATGGATGACAACCACAAAAATGCTTACACAAGTTTTGCCTACACCTTCATTGGCTTAGGCAGCCTATTCTTAATTGTGAGCATACTCGAGCTTGTTTTTGCTTTTGGCTTTTTTAAGGCTAATCCTTTTCCTGTGGCTTTGCTTGTTTTGGGTATTGGGGTTGCTTTACTCTGGACGCTTAAGCAAGCTAAAGATTAAATTTTTATGAGAGCTTAAGTAGCCATATTCATCTTATATGTACTAAACTATAAGTTCAAAGCGCTTTTATAGTTTTCTATGGGCGTTTCAAGTTAGAGAAAAAAGGGTTTCTGGGAGAACATGTCAACTAAAGCTGCCACACGTCAACAAGGGATTGCGCTGATTAGTGCACTCATATTTCTTGTGATTACAGTTGTGTTTGTAAGTACGGCTCTGCTCGTGAGTTCTGCAAATAAACGTCAAACACGAAATACCTTAGTTACAACGCAAGCGCAGTTTGCAGCTGAAGCAGGCATTGAAAGACTCATTCATGATATTTGGTATGGCGAAAAGGCAAACAGTGTCATTTTGCCGGGACAAAGTAGAGATTTAGAGAAGTTTCGTGAAGGTTTAGATGCACTTGGCTTAAAAGCAGGTGAGCTAAACAATGGCGCCTTTGAATTTAGTAGCGACCCACTCATTTTAAC
>CAYGTA010000172.1:5724-9227 GCA_964352605.1 uncultured bacterium
ATATAAATACTCTCTCTCAACAAGAACGCATAGATCATGTTCAAGGTGAAGACCGCATTAAAGTAGGCGTACTAGAAAGCCTAATGGTTGACCGTGCTGACCCCAGTAAAATTAACAGTCTGGTAGCTGGCACCATATATACACGTGGCATCACCAACATGATTGAGTCAAACTCCACCTTAAGAACCATTCCTTTCATAGATGGCAGTTCAAGACTAAGTGACAAAGGTAAAACCCTATTCACAGAAACCAATTGCTCAGGTGGCTGCAAAGAAGAATACCAGCAGTTCTACACAAATTACCCACTCAAAGACGGAAATCCGCCAGACGGCATTTTACAAGACAGCTTCCCACTACCCGTAAAAGATGAAAATAACAATAAATATATTGACCATAAGGAATGGGCTGACGCTGTCAAGCAAAGCTCGAGTGGTAATTTAACAGGTGGGATTAAGACTTTCTTAGCCACAACGCAAGCCACCAATGCTGCTGGTATTGATGTTCTTGTAGCAGATAAAGCCTCAGGCTTTCAAAACAGAGATGGCACAAACCAATTAAGCACCACAAGTAGCAGTAGAGGCGTGGCAGGCAACCTTATTTTAGAAGGCACAAGCCAACAACCCCTTATTCTTGAAGGCAATGTTTATGTTGATGGTGATGTGGTTATTTCTGGCTTTATAACAGGTTCAGGCAAAATAATAGCCCGCGGAAACGTTTATGTTGTTGGTGACATAAAATACGCCTGTGATGATAATGCTTTAGATGCAACTTGGATTAACAGTGAAAAAAAAGCCTGTAACTACGGCAAAAAACAAAGCCTCCCCCAGTTTGGTCTGGTAGCAGGCGGTAACATGATGATAGGCGCCTACACCCAACAACAACTCTGGAAAGACATAAAAGCTAACAGCACCTACACCGTACCCACTGACCACCTAACCCGAACAGACTTTAGTGGCACCACGCAAGAAGACATTTACCGCTGGTTCTTAGACCCTGGCTTTGTACCCGAAGACAGCACAACAGGCAATCCTTTGCAAACTGCAGATAGAGACACTGCTGAGCAAATATCTGCTTACACCATGAGTTTCACCATGATAGAAGTCGCCCTATTCAACCAGCTCGAGTATGAAAAAGTTCAAGCGAACGCGAGTTACATACCACGTTTTTACACGATGCGTGAAGGCTCACCAGTCTATCGTTGTAAAAAAGTAGGTGAAGGTGGCTGCAAGAAATATGATGATGCTGACCTTATAGACGTTTCTGCTGCTGAGCCAAGCCTCATAACTAACGCAACAGTATTAAGTTTAAGCCCAACCGATAGTTGGCTAAGCTCTATGAGTAGTACAAACCCTACTCAAGACAGTGAACTTGCAGTTCGCAAATTCTGGGTAGATAATATAGAAGCCAATGCAAGCCAAAGAATTAGCAAACCAGAACTCCAAATAGACGGCATACTCTACTCGAGTAACGCTGTATTTACACTTGCACCTGCTAAAAGTGCCATTCAAGGGCAAGTTACGCTGCATGGGGCTTTAATGGCTGCTGATACGGGCATTTTGGTACCCGGTGCTAATCGTGATGCTAATCGTCCTGGTTTAAATATTTATTATGATTCTCGCTTAAGAAGCTTACTTGATATTGAAGATCAATTTAAAGTTGTGCAAATAAGAGCTAATTACCGTGTTTTAGAGGCTGACTTTAATACCGATAGCCTCTTTTCAGCCATACCAGAAACATCAGGGCTTGTAAATGACTAAGAATAAAAAAGGCTTTAGCTTACTCGAGCTCCTTGTAGTCATTGCTATTTTAGCTATTTTGCTTACCATTAGTTTTTCAGCTTTGAATCGCTTTCGTGCGACCACAGAAATTCAACAAGCCAAGCAAGTTATTGCTAGAGAGTTTGATAGAGCTAGAAGTGATGCGTATCGTTTGGGGGTTGATCAAAAAATTACTTGGACGACTGATAGTTTAAGTATTGAAGGTAGCGAGAAGCGTACTGTTGATTTATCTAGTAGTGATCGTGTCAGTATTGCAGAGGCAGGTTCTTATAGCTACTCTGCACCTTATGGCACGACCAAAGCAACACCTACAACTCTTAACATTGTTCTTGGTGGTAAGGTGCGAGGTAGCATTCTTATTTTTGGAGTACGCGGAAAGGTGTACACAAATTGAAGCAAGGTAAAGGCTTGAGCTTAGTTGAAGTGCTTGTTGCTTTGGTCATTGTGTCTATAGCTGCCAGCATGTTTCTTTACTTTGCAGATTCGCTAAGGCTTACTCGAGAAGCTAGCCAAGAGACTGAGTTAATTGCTTTTTCTAAAAATTATTTGAGTAGTCTGCAAAGTTACTGGCAAGATGCCAATAATTATGAGTTTGGCCTTTCCCAAATTGCTGTTTTAGCACACTCTGTACCTGAAAGTTACAGCCTTGCAGTAACTGTAAGAAATGAGGCTGATGAAATCATTCTTAAATACCCTGAAGCAGAGTCAATACCTATTCAAGACAAATCAACCCTTAGGCATCTCACTTTAACGTTTAGCAATGAGCAAAATAAGCAACTAAGTATGAGTCATAGTTTTAGCTTTCCTCCCCCTAGGCCTTAAAGGTAGCGTGTCAGAATGATCAAAAATCAGGGCTTTAGCCTTGTTGAACTGCTAGTAACAGCCACTATTTTAGTTATAGTCTTAACGCTCATTGGTGGCGGTTTGCAAAGCAGCAGTGGCGCTGTGGATAGTGTTATCAGCCAAAATGAAGCTCTAGAAGATTTAAGGGCATCTGGTCAGCTCATGTCAGATGCCCTTAATCAAGCTGTCTATATTTATCCACCAGGAAGTACTATACAATTCGTAGGCAGCGGCTGGGAAAAAAGAAATTCATTAACTAACAGCTACATTTGGCAAGTTGGCAGCGACCCTATTATTGCTTTTCTAGAAGCGCCAGATGATCCTTTTCTTGACCCTAGCTTATGTCCAACTGGTAACGAAACTGAGGAAGAAAAAAAATTTAAGAATAGTCAGGCTTGCCTGTACTTTGTCGCTTTTTACGCTATAAAAAGAAATGTACTGGTAGAAAATAGTCGCTACGGCGATTATCTGAGTAACCCAAGAAATGAAGATGCTTGGGTGTTATATGAATACCGGAAGCGGCTCATTACAGGTCAGCTAGATGAAAATACAATCCCTCCAAGTCAAGTGACAAGTGATGACAATCCGCTTGGTATTTCTGGTGGCAAGTCAAGCATGATTGCTGACTTCATAACGCCAAACACAGGCTTTGGCTTCGCCATAAACCGCTTAACCTGCAAACGTTCCGATGGAACGCTAGATACAGGCTGCAACAGTGTCGTTGTATCAGACAATAACTTAAATTACTTAGAAAGCATAAGTGCAGGTGAGTTCAATTTAAGTGCCACCATACATTTAAGAGGAAATAAAACTGTTTCAACACCTGTCTTATCTTTCCCTATTGCCCCTAAAAATCTTTACACTAACTAAAGCCCTACGTTG